>DATBAY010000560.1:0-4684 GCA_036271295.1 Lacipirellulaceae bacterium
TGTGGTTGCGCTCTGCGTTGCCGGAACATCACCTCAGCTCGGATACGAAGGACTCGGTCAAGGTTGCCATGGGGCTCGTCGCCACGATGGTAGCCCTCGTCCTCGGCCTGCTGATTGCTGCGGCGAAGGATAAATACGACAGGGAATCGGCAGGTGTTACGCAACTGGCGGCCAAGGTGATTTACTTCGATCGCATGCTCGCGAACTACGGGCCGGAAGCCAGCGATGTGCGTGAGCAACTCCGCAAGATGGTGGAAATGGTTCGCAGCCGCATGTGGCCGGATCGATCGCAGAGCGCCGCGCAGCTAGACCCGACCGCATCGCGCACTGAATCGGTTTTTGTCGCGCTACAAAACTTAGCGCCAAAAAATGACCTGCAAACGACGCTTAAATCGCACGCCATTTCGAGCGCGTTCGACCTCGGCCAAATGCGCTGGCAGGAATTCGAGCAGGCCCAATCGACGGTGTCGATTCCGTTGCTTTGCATTTTGACGTTTTGGCTCGCCATTCTGTTCGTCAGCTTCGGCATGTTCGCGCCATCGAACAGCACCGTCGTCATTGCGCTCGCGATGGCCGCGCTCGCAGTTGCCGGGGGCGTGTTCTTGATGATGGAGCTCAACAGTCCGTTCAGCGGAATTCTTCAGATTTCGAGCGCCCCGTTCGACGATGCTCTGGCTCACCTTGGCAAGTAGACGTTGCTACGTTTTCTTACGCAGCCGCAGAATTGAAACGAGAGAAATCGTAGCGTCGCGACAAATCGCCGACTTCTATTCGCTCTTACCGCGATTGCTGTTGCAGTTGCAATTGCAGTTGCTGTTGCAACACGAATGCGGCGTGGGATCGCAACCAGCGCAGCATAGCCTGGGGGAACACACGCACGGCATAGGCTTGCAGCAATAGTCGGGGCAACAGAATTTGCACCAGCAGCACGTGCAAGGCATAGGCTTGCAGCAGTAATCGGGGCAGCAGAATTTGCACCAGCAGCACGTGCAGGGCATTGGCTTGCAGCAGTAGTCGTCGCAGTAGCACGGGATGGGGGGACAGCAACAGCACGTGGGCTGGCAGCAACATTTGTTGCAATCGGCGGCTAACGCCGGAGCAGCGAACAAGGCAATTAGACAGAGAACTTTGAGCACGGCCTTCATGAGAACATCCTTGTTCCGGCGACGGCGTTGCGGCGAAGGGGGATTCGAAGCTCGACCCATTGCCCTACAGTTTTACTTATCGTCGTTTGCGGAATTCCCATATCGCCAGACCGACGAAGGGGCGGCAAAGATTCGAGAGCTAGACCGTAAGAGTGGCAAAGTTTGCCGGTCGTGCGACCCTCCTGATAGCTGGCCAAGCTGGATGAGCGTCGCTTTGGCCCTGCGCGCCCGTGGCTGGCGGGGGGCGGATGTTTCCGCAAATCTTATTTTATGGTGGAATTCCACGACAAATTGGCTACATTGAAATGTTCTGGTCCTGGCTATTACTGGCCTTCGTTTAGAAAGAGTTGAGTATGCGATTCGTATCCATCGCCGCGTTGGGCCTAATCTTGCTCAGCAGCACCGCACTTACCGGGCAAGTCATCTACAACAGCGCCTCGACCGCCGCCGAAGGCTACGCCAACGGCGTGAGTAACATTATTTCGTCGCAGGGGCAAAAGAATGTTTCGGACTCGCAAGCGGCGATCAACCTAACGCAAGCGCGCTCGTCGCAGATTGACAACCAGGTAAAGTCGGTCAATGCCTACTGGGAGAAAAAGGGAATCTACAACGAGCACCAGCAGAAGGAACTCGAAGCGATCGATCAAAAGCGAAACACGTACCTCGCGAAAAACGCGCTGACTTCGTTAACGCCCGAGGATTTCGATCGCACGACCGGCGCGATCAATTGGCCGAAAGTTCTTGATCAGAAGCAGTACGATCAATATCGAGTGCCGCTCACGAAGCTGTTTCAGCAGCGTGCGTACGCGGGCGCGCTCACCGGCGACGAGTACATGCAGGCCACCGCGGCCAGCAAAAATTGGCGAGCGCTGCTGTCCTCTCAGCAGAACGTGTATCCCTCGGGCGTTCTGAGCCAGATGATTCGATTCATTCTCAAGTTGGACCGCGAGTTGGATGACAACCTGGGCTGAGGCTGAACTTCCACGGCAGACTTACCATTTAGATTCTTAGGCGCAAGAAGATGTCACATACACGAATTTCAATGTTCCGCCGCGCGACTTTATGTTGTTCGATTTTTGCAATGCTGGGCGGAGCACAGGTTTTTGCCACCGAGCCAACGCTCGACCAAATGCTTAAGTCTGCAACGAGCAGTTCGGGCAAAGAGCAGTACACGGCCATCGACGACTTGGGCGAACGCCACGCTCACGCCGCGCAGGTCGTACCGAAACTAATCAAGATGCTCGACGACAAGGATCCGAAAGTTCGCTGGCGCACGGCCCGCACGCTGGGCGAGTACCGCGGCCAGGCCAAGGAGGCGGTCGAAGGGATTCGCAAGCTGCTCGGCGATAAAGACCCAATTGTGCAGTATCACGCGGCGGTTGCGCTCGGCAAGTTGGAGGACACTTCCGACGAAACGATCGAAGCGCTGGTGAAAGTGGCCACCAGCAAAGACCAACGCGTATCGCGGGCCGGCATCGAAGCGATTCGGCATTTGAAGCCCGGTCCGAAGCGCGTTGCGGAGGTGCTTGGCAAAGCGCTGAAGTCGAGCGACCCGGCAGTGACCGTTCAGGCTTTGGAAGCCATCGTCGCCGAAGGCAAAAAAGCGCTGCCGTTTTTGAAGGAAGCTTTGCAGAACCCCGAGACGGCCTACGTCGCATGCGCTGCGATTGAACAGCTGGGGCCGGATGCGGCCGAGACCGTGCCAGAGCTTACGGTGCTAGTGGAAAAGTCGAAGCACTCACAGATGCAAATTCAACTGCTTTTGGCGCTGGCTGCCATTGGCCCGGATGCCGCGTCTGCAGAGCCGCAGATCAAGTCGGAGCTCGAGTCGTCGAAAGACGCGACGGTTCCAGTCGCTGCCGCGTACGCCTTGGGTTCGATTGGCGCAAAGAATTCCGATGCTGAACTCAAAAAGGCTGCCGCCACGAAGAATAATGAGTTCTTGCAAATGATGGCGATTTGGGCGATCGCGAAATTGCACCCAGATGATGACGCGGCAAAGAAGGCTGCGATCGAGAAACTTACGCAGGCGCTCAAGAGCGATAAACCCGCCGTGCGTAGTGCCGCAGCGAAAAGTCTGCAATCCTTGCACGCTCCGCCGGAGGAAGTAGCGCCTTACCTCGTGAAACTCGTGAATGATCCCAATCCCCAGGTGCAAACGAACGCGGTCGACGCGATTGCGAGCCTCGGCGACTCGGTCGTTCCGCGGGTGAGCCAAGCGCTATCCAATCCGCAACTTCGGGGTCCCGCGATTCGCGTGTTGAAAGAGTTGGGGCCAAAGGCGTCTGGCGCGGTCGATTCGCTGATCGCAGCGGCCGATAAAGCTGACCCGAAGGTGCAGACAGACATCCAAATGACTCTGGCAGCAATCGGACCAGCCGCGGCGCCGGCCACAGAAATGCTCGTTAAATCCTTGGGAAGCAAGAATGCGAACGAGCGTGAAAGTGCTTTGCTCGCGTTGCGAAAGATTGGCCCCGGCGCGAAAGCTGCCGTGAAGCCGCTGCTCGAGCTCGCGAAAACCGACGACTCGTTCGAATCCGCCGCCGCGGCCTGGGCGCTAGCTCGGATCGCGCCGGATGACAAAGAAGTTGTCGACGCAATCATGCCGAAACTGGAAAAGACGCTGAAGTCTGCCGACGAGCAAGAGCGGATGGATGACGTCGAAGCACTTTCCGACATGAAAGCTGCCGGCCATTCGGCTGATGCCGAGCTAGAAAAGGCAGCCAAAGACGACAGCAGCCCGATGGTTCGGGCGGCCGCCGAAGAGGCCGTTCATCCAAAAGCGGCTGAATAACGAAGACGTCGTTACTCGCCGCAACCCGCAAGGCTGCGCAGCTCGATAATCGCATTGCGGAAATCCACGTCTGCCTTCAGAACGCCAACCTCCGAGTCTAGTCGGTCCTTGATCGCAAACTTCATCTGAAACGGATCAGCCGGCAGCT
Source organism: Lacipirellulaceae bacterium (assembly GCA_036271295.1). Classification (GTDB taxonomy): domain Bacteria; phylum Planctomycetota; class Planctomycetia; order Pirellulales; family Lacipirellulaceae; genus JABDGM01. The sequence continues at coordinate 4,088 of DATBAY010000560.1, forward strand.
TGGCCTCGCGATTCAGCGTCACCAATTGCTGCGCGTAGTTGAACGCTTGTTGCGTGCGGTTTGTTTCATTGAACGCTTTGATCGTCGTCAGCTGCACGTCCTGAATTTCTTTCTGCAGGTTTTGCCGCGCGAGCACTTCCGTCGCTTTGTATTGACGCAGGGTGTCGTTCTTCTTGCCCCATTCGAGTAGGTAGCTCGCCGAGAGGCCTACGCCCGTGAAATCGCTCTGAATCGTCGGCGTTGCATTTTGGTTCACATAGAAACCGTACGCGTTCACGCTGGGGAGGTAATCGGCGTTCGCAAGATGCACGGCGCCTTCGGCTTTTTCGACCAACATCCGGGCTTCGCAGATCTTGGGGCTGCAGGCAACTGCCGCGTTTACCGCTTCATCCGTGCAATCAAACGGATTCTGGGGCAATGGCGGATCGAGCAGAATCAGTTCCGTGCACGGTGGCAATGACACCAACTGGTTCAATTGTTCCTGCAAATTCGCTGCCTGGCCGTTCACTGTGACGATGTTTTGCTGCACTTCAACGAACGCGATTTTGGCGTCTGTCGAATTGGTCGCCTTCACCATTTGGTCCGCGCCAGCGGCCG
>DATBAY010000561.1:0-2292 GCA_036271295.1 Lacipirellulaceae bacterium
TGGCCGACTCGATCAAAGGCCGCGTGAGCCGCACCAATATCGTGAACCCGATTACGGATGAAGTAATCGTCAGCGAAAACGAGTTGATTACGCCGGTGATCGGTCGCAAGATCGAAGAGCTGGGTCTGGAGAAAATCCAAGTTCGCAGCGGCATGACGTGCGACGCGCCGCTCGGCATTTGCCGCCGTTGCTACGGCATGGATCTTTCGACAGGTGCATTGGTCGAAGAGGGAATGGCCGTCGGCATCATCGCCGCTCAGTCGATTGGCGAGCCGGGCACGCAGCTCACAATGCGTACGTTCCACATCGGCGGCGTCGGTCAACACGACGTTGAAGATAGCGACATCAAGGCCAAGCGTGGCGGTATCGCCAAGTACACGCGGCTCAAAGTCGTCGTCAACGACGAAGGCCAGAAGATTGTTTTGGCTCGAAACGGTGAAGTTTCGCTGGTCGATGAAAAAGGCCGCGAAATGGAAAAGTACGAAGTGCCCGCCGGCGCTATTCTCAAGGTCAATGAGAACGACGTCGTCGCGGCTGGTGCGGTCCTCTGTGAATGGGATCCGCACAGCATTCCGATTTTGGCCGAAACGGGCGGTCGCGTCCGGTTCGAAGACCTGGTTGAAAACCAGACGATGCGCAGCGAAAAAGACCCCAGCGGTCACATTCGTTTCGTCATCATGGAACACAAGGGCGACATGCATCCGCAGGTCGTCGTCGAAGATCCGGCCGATGGCAAGATTCTCGACTTCTACTACATGCCCGAGCGGGCTCACTTGGAAGTCGATGAAGGTCAGATGATTACGCCAGGTACGCTCGTCGCCAAGACGCCGCGCGAAGCTTCGGGCACGCAAGACATCACCGGCGGTTTGCCCCGGGTGACGGAAATTTTCGAAGCTCGCAAGCCGAAAGACCCGGCTGTTATCGCCGAGATCGACGGCACCGTTGAGCTGCTCAGTGAGAAGAAGCGCGGCAAGCGCTCGATCATCGTTCGCAGCGAAAGCGGTATCGAACGCGAGCACTTGATCACGCACAACAAGCACTTGCGAGTTCACTCGGGCGACACCGTTCGCGCGGGCGATGCGCTCGTCGATGGGCCGCTCGTGCCGCACGATATTCTCCGCATTTCCGGCGAAGAAGCCGTGCAGCAATACCTCACGCGTGAGATTCAGAACGTCTATCGCAGTCAACGCGTCGAAATCAACGATAAGCACATCGAGATCATCGTCGCGCGGATGTTGCGGAAGGTGCGCATCGAGCATCCGGGCGATACGAATCTGCTGCCCGGCAGCGTGATGGATAAGTTTGACTTCCGTACAGCAAACGATCAGATCATGCAGTGCCTGAAGATTACCGAAAAGGGTGACAGTGAATTCGCGATCGGTTCGATCGTACCGAAAGACGTGCTCGATCAGGCCAACGCGCAGATTGAAGCGCTCAGTGGTGAACTCGCAAAAGGAACGAAGCCGAAGCGAGCCACCGCGGCAACGCAGTTGCTTGGCATCACAAAGGCGTCGGTCCAAAGTTCGAGCTTCATTTCAGCGGCGAGCTTCCAGGAAACGACGAAGGTGCTCACCGAAGCCGCGCTCGCTGGCCGCACGGATCACCTCGTGGGCTTGAAGGAGAACGTGATCCTCGGCCACTTGATTCCAGCCGGTACGGGTTTCCGCAACATTCATGAGGCGGAAGTTCGCATTCGGCCGGAAGCGCTCGAAGCGCTGGCTGCCGAAAAAGGCCGCGTGCTCGAACGTGCCTTCCCGTTGCTCGAATCGGCTTCTGCTCCAGAACGGAGCGGCAATGGCGATTCCCATGCACCACACGCACCTGCGCAGCCGGCTCAACAGCCAGCTCCCTCCAGTTTGGACGATTTGTTGGGCGGTGCGATGCCGATGTCGGACGACGACGAATAATTGAGTTGGATCGCAAAGACTGCCAGCAAAACAACTTAGGCGGGTTCCAGCAAGCTGGAGCCCGCTTTTTTTCGTGCCCGACCGTATTTCACTTGACCCATATCATGAGATCGATACAATTGATTTAAACAACTGTTTGAAACGGACGTTTATTCTATGTCTACAGTCGAATCAGATACGACCCGAGAGCGTATCACGACCGCTGCCGGCGAGATCTTTGCCGAGCGGGGATTTGATGGCACGACTGTTCGCGACATCTGCCAGCGAGCCGGCGCGAATGTAGCCGCCGTCAATTACTATTTTGGCGACAAGCAGCGCTTATACGTCGAGGCGGTTTGCCAAGCCCATCGCTGGCGGATGGAGCAATTTCCGCTGCCGCCGTGGA
>DATBAY010000562.1:0-8812 GCA_036271295.1 Lacipirellulaceae bacterium
ATTGAACGCTAGCGGCCGGAACGCAGGACGCATCAATAGTTCTATCACAACCTCGCCAACTAACCAGTATCCATTTGAAGACGTCTGGGTTCCTTTCATCCTCGCCGCTAGAGAAGAGCTTCGCCGCTGTTCAAGGGGGTCGAATTCAAGCCAGTTGTAGTTCCAATTGCCTCCGCGACTATTCCGATTCTTAGCCAACTCCAAGCCACACAGTGGAAGCGCGACTTTCGCTTCGTGTGGCAGATTTTTTTACAGCGGTTGGCGGGGAAGGAAAAAGTGTGATAAAAATAAGCCACACTTGCAAAAGCAAGTGTGGCTCAATGGAAATCCAATCGGTAAAAGGAGATTATTTCTTCTCGGATTTGTTGTGGTTCTACGCACTTTGAATGGGCGTGGTCCTTGCTATTGGAGTTTCTGGAAATAGCGGTTTCTTCGTCCGCGACGACATCCGCCGACCGCCGCCAGCCCGATGACACTCAGCATGCGCGTGGCTGGTTCCGGCACGGGCGTTACAACAAACCCGTAGGTGCCGAGTAGTCCCGGTGGCGCCACGAGTCCGACGAACTCACCGTGATCGTTGAAGCCCTGAATCGAATCGAACGTGCTCCCCACGGGCAGCCCATTGATCGAAGACGTGACATCGATCCAAGCATTTGAATTGGGGTCGTAGAGCAGGATCCCGTCTTTTAATCGTGTGATGGCGACGATCTCACCTGCGCTGTTCCGCTGTAACGAGGGCTCGCCGCCGTAGCCGAACTCGAGCAACCCGGCCGCGGGAGCTGGCAACACCGATAGCAATGCGCCAGTTGAACCCCACAGCGCTAAGTCGTGGCCGGCCCAACCTAAGACAGTTCCAGAATCGTCAATCTCCATCGGACGAATCGGTTCTGTGGGCGATCGCTGCTCAAGGAACTTGTAGCCCCCGTGCCCGTCGTAAAGGTAAGCGTGGTTGTACACTTCGGTCGACGTGTCGTCGTCGGGATCGAGCGGGTCTTTGGGATCATATCCCTCGTCATAGATGCTGGCGGCGAATTGATTCAGTTTATTGAACCCCGTATTGCTCACGGTCGCCGTGAAAGAACTGGGGCCGCTATTGAAGTCATTCACGTCCGGCGGGTTCACGTACGGATAGAGCGGGTCGAGCGCCGTGAGTGGCGTGTAACCGCTGACGTTCCAAATGCCGAGGCCCGAGAACGCATTGGGCGGCATGTCCGCGGGGTCGAGGTATCGGACGGTCAATACATTGCCCAAGTCATTCAACGGCTTGTTGTAAAAGCCGCCGGCCCCCAAAGTACTGCCGATTCCAGGGATGTTGATCGGCGTCACTGTGCCGCTCGCGCCGCTGACGAACACCATGGTTCCAGACGAGGTGTCTGCAATCGCATCTCCCTGATTGTTTATGCCGCGAACCGTTGCCGTCTCGCCTGGAAGCACGACTTGACTGGCGCCATTTTGGTAGATCACTGCCTGGCGACGGTTGGGAGCGGGCGCGGGCGGAATGATGTATGCGCCAACTTGACCGCTGTTGTTGACGTCAAAGAACCAACTATCACGGACACCAGGATGATACGGGTCGTGGACGATGTCGATCGCGTACTGTTGAGCTGCGCTCGCCGAGCCGCTGGCCGCGATCGTCAGTAGCGCCAGGCTGCACGCAGAAAGAAATCGAGATTTTGTAACTGACACGGGGATTCTAAGTTGGTCACACATGCGTTTACCTTTCCACAAATTGAATATCAAAAGTGAAGTAACTTGTTCAGCTTCATCGTCTCGAGCGCGCCCTCGAAGGGGCCACAATGAGTGCCATACCACCCCGAGCTGTGAGCAGGAACGCAGAAGGTTCGGGAACGGCAATGCCCGACACGATCCATGCGGCATTTACGCCGTTGAACGTGCCGCCGCCCGCGATGATCGAGCCGTCGGGGGAAATTGCTGAGGCGATGCCCAGTTGCCAGCCGGAGAGATCGAGTCCCAACGTCGGGAGGTACGTATTGAGATCGACGCTGCCGATGGTGCTGGTCCATAGGAAGGCACGGTCACCGCTGAAGCCGACGATGCGCAAACCGTCGAACGAGGCTGCCGACGCGCCCGCTGAGCTGTCGCCCGCCAGGCTCATGTCCTGGAGCCCGCCGGCCGCGGTCCAGCGGGTGGCGCGAATTTCACTGGGCTCGAAGAACACGGGGAGCAGTTGCGAACTGCCGATCACGGTGTTCCCGTCGCCGCTGACACCGTTGACGTAGGAGCGGTCGAACCCGGGCAGCACGCCGAGGTTTTGATAGCCGCCTGCGGCGGTATAGCGGTAGGCTCTGTCGCCGCGGTAGCCCTCGCTGCCGCTCGGGGTGCTGTAGCCGACCGTGACCAACCCGTCTGCGCTGACGCCCGACACCGACCCCAAGGCGAATCCGCTCTGCACAGGCAGCGCCTGCATCCCCGTCGCCGCAGTCCATCGGAATGATAGGCTAACATTTGAGCTAGTCGATGCCCCGCCGACCACGACCGATCCGTCAGCGTTCACGCCGTTGGCCTGGGCCGCGCTCCCGCCGGACAGCAGCCCGAGGTCTTGCATGCCGGTGGCGCTCGTCCAACGGAAGGCGCTGGACTGGCCGGAGCTTCCATAGGAGAAGCCAACAACCACTGAGCCGTTCGAGTTCATACCCTGTGAAACGGAATTCACCGTGGGGTAGGTGGGCCCGAGGTCCTGGACGCCCGTGCTCGTGGTCCAGCGGAACGCCCGCAAGATCCCAGTCGACGCTTCCGCTAGACCCGCCGCGGTCGTGCCATCGGCGCTCACGCCAGACGGAAAAGTCTCGATCCCGCCGGGGAGGCTGCCGAGGTTTGTGATGGTTAACGCTGCATTCACCACCGTATTGGCATTGCAGAGCGAAGTGAACAAAATCGCCGCGGATAGTAAGAATTGCCTGGTCATAGGGGCCCTTTCCAGTAAAAGTTTTTTTCTATTGAGTACTCGAGCGATAAGGCAACGCGGAGTAATCGCCCCGGCGATCTGGCTCACGGAAGGCAGTGCGACGGGACCGACACATTCGCGCAACAACCTATTGCGACGGGCATCGGCAGTTGTCACCGACAGACCAACGTGACGACCCGTCACGTTAAGCTGACGAACTTCGTCGGGCGCGTGGGATTATCGATGAGGGGCTTCGGGAATTAGCGGTTCGTCCGCGACGACATCCGCCGACTGCCGCCAGTCCGATGACAGCCAGCATGCACGTGGCTGGCTCCGGCACTGGCGTCCATTCCACCGCATACGCTGAAGAATCGGTAGTGATTGCATAGCCAACGATCCGGCCGCTCGCATCGACCCCCTCTGCGACAGAACTGACAAATTCCGGACCAAGAAACGAATGCAGATCGACGACACTCGCCGCCGTCCCTTGCCATACCAGCGCGTGATTGTTGCCGCCGGTCGTACTTCCAGACCCGTAACCGACCTGCAGGTTTCCACCGACACCCAAAGCTTCTGAGAGGAAGTACGCCGCGGAACTCAGGTCGACGGCGCTCGCCGCTGTCCCGTGCCAGAGAAGCGCGTGGATGCCGCCACTACCAATGTTGCTGTTCGGCAGGCCGCTGCCGACTTGCGTGTTGCCGGAAACACCTCTCGCAAGGCTATCGGCGAATCCGTCGGGGTGTAGATCGACGTAGCTCGCGGCCGTGCCATTCCACAGTAGCGCGTGTTCATTTGAACCAGAGGGCTGTCCGCTTCCCACTTGATGACTCCCATCCACCGCGTTCGCGAAGCTAGTCCAATCTGGTCCGGGGTTGAGGCTAACATACGTGTTGGCCGCGCCATTCCAAAGGAGCGCTCCCGGAGACGACCCGCCGACGATACTCGTGCCGGAGACACCGTAAGCATTTGCATAGGATGGCGTCGGGGTCGCGAGCAGTGTCGCTTGATAAGCGACCGCGATGGCTCTATCGGCTCCCGCTCCCATTAACAGCGCGAAAGCTAAACCCAACCGCAGGAATCTTCGCTGCTTACTCATCGCCCCAGCCTTTCGTGGTCGTCGTTTAGGTTCACCAACCCGCAGGTACGTGGCGGCTACAAACCTGGCCACCAGAAAACAGTGCGACGTGCGAGGCTGGAGTATGCCACGGGAAATTACAAATTCTCGAAACAGTGGCCCGAACAGATGGGCCACGTCGTCGACGCCGACAAGGCCGGTATAATGAAGCACACAAAGAAAACCGATTGGACGGCTTATTCGGCAGAATTCCCCGCGGATTTAGCCGCCGAAGATGGATGATCGGGCTGCGATTTTTCCGGCGGCGAAAGTCCCAGCGTCTCCGCAGCTTCGGCCCGGAACCGAATCAATTCCTTATCGCGTGGCGCCTTCGCTTTCATCCATTCGAGCGCTTTGTCGTACCATTTACGTGCTTCGTCCGGGTGCCCAGACTTCTGCTGCGCCATCGCCAGGAAAAAGTAATCGTAGGGATCGCCTCCTTTGCGAAGCGCCATCGCTTGGTTGAGTGCCTTGACCGCCGCCTGCCAGTTGCCGGCTCGATATTGCGCTACCCCAAGTGTGTTCCAAATGCCGCCATCATTTGGCTCCAACGCGACCGCTTTTTGCGCAAGTTCCACGGCGGTGTCCGGATCTTGAACCGACGGATTTTCGTTAGTCGCCAGATCCCATGCAAGTTGATTCACCGTGGACACATCCCATCCCATGAGAATCTTATGAAAGGGCTGTGCAGCCTCGTGATATAGCGCACTGGCTTTTTGCAAATCCTTTTCTACTCCGCGACCCTCGGAATACAATCGTGCCAGCCATACTTTCGGCTCGTTGTAGCCTTGATCGATGGAACGGCGATACCACTTCGCGGCCTCGGCAGGATCGGCAGGAACGCCACGTCCTTGGTCATACATGAGCCCGACCGAGTTTTGGGAAATTTTGTTCCCCTGGTCGGCCGCGCGGCGCAACCACTTCAGCGCTTCGGAATAATCTTTATCAACACCCTTCCCGTTCAAATAAAGACCGCCAAGTCGATCTTGCGAGTCGCGGTCGCCTTTCTCGGCGCTGGTTCGCAGCAAGCGGACGGCTTCGCGAAAAGTTTGACTTGCTTCTTCTGGATGGCCGTTGTTGAGAAACGCGTCGGCAAGCACGATCGTGGAGTTAATCTCCTCCGCAGCCAAAGTAGGATAACTGGCGTCGTTCGGAAATTCTGTCTTGAGAGCCCCTAGTTCGCGAATCGAGTTGCGAAGGTGCGGCTCTGCCTCTTCAATGCGCCGGTCGGATTGTAATAAGCCGCCGAGCTTTAATTCGGCGATGGCGTGGGATCGACGATAATCCGCAACATCTGGAAAATCCTTGACGGCTTGCTCGAAGGTGTTTAATGCTTCCGTGAAAATCTGATTCGCCTCTGGGCGATGCCCGCTTTCCATCAACGCATCGCCCTGGCTCCAAAGTCGATTGCCCAGTTTAAACACCAGCAGTTGGCTGCGGTCGGCTTCGCTGCGGGCAGTCTCCTGCGCGGCAATGGCAGTTGACTTTGCGGCGCGTTCCCGTAGATACAACGCAGTAGATGCAATTGCGGCACCCACAACTACCGCCGCAACTGCCGCACTCGCAACCAGCGCCAGCCGGTTGCGGCGATAAAACTTTCGCAGCCGATAGAACTTTGTGGGTCGATGCGCAAGCACCGGCTCGTCGGCGAGGTAGCGCTGAATGTCTTCCGCCAAGCCGGTCGCACTTTCATAGCGCCGCGTGCGCTCTTTGTCGAGCGCCCGCATGACGATCCAATCCAGATCGCCCGCCATGAGCGTCGTGAGCTTTTTCGGCTCGATGTGCCGATTCGCGGCAATCGATGCCAGCGACTGGTTCGAGCTCAGCCGCGTGCTCGGCCTCGGCGGTTCCTCCTCGCGGATGATCCGCAATACTTCGTCGAACGCGGCCGATCGAAGCCGTCCCTTGTCATGCGGCGTCTCGCCGGTGAGCAACTCATAGAGCAGCACGCCGAGCGAATAAATATCCGTCCGTGTATCGATATCCAGTTGATTGAGCTTTGCCTGCTCCGGGCTCATGTACTCGATCGTCCCGACAATCTGCCCAAACTCCGTGAACATCGTCCGCTCGACGAGCGATTGTCCCACTGCTTTCGCCACGCCGAAGTCGATGATCTTCACCACCGGCCGATTGTCATAATCCGCCACCAACACGTTGCTCGGCTTCAAATCGCGATGAATAATCCCCTTCTGATGCGCGTGCTGCACCGCTTGGCAAATCGATACGAATAGTTTGAGCCGCTCCGCGATGTCGAGCCGGTTGTCGTCGCAATACTGGATTACCGAAACACCCTTCACCAATTCCATCACAAAATACGGTCGACCTTCGTCGGTCGTACCCGCATCGAGCATTTTCGCGATGTTCGGGTGATCCATCAGAGCGAGCGCCTGACGCTCGGCTTCGAACCGCACGATCACCTGCCTACTATCCATACCGGGTTTGATGATCTTCAGCGCGACGCGACGCGCCACCGGCTCCACTTGGTCGGCCATGTAGACTGTGCCCATGCCCCCTTCACCGATTTGCTGAAGCAGCTTGTACGGGCCAATTCGCATGCCAAGCGACTCACGCTCAGGCGTGAGGACCGTCGGGACTGCGCCGCCAGCAGGCGGTTCCAAGAAACTGCCGGCGTCCTCGTACGCCTCCAACAGCGCCTCGACACGCCGCCGAATTTCCGGCCCGCCTGCACATGCTTTATCTAGATACGCAGTTCGCTCCGCACCCGGCGGCAGCTCGACCGCGGAATCGAATATCAAACGCACGCTCGGTAAATCGGGCGACATTTGGCTGGGATCAGTGTTTATAAATCGCTTCCACTACCCAATGCGATATTTAAGCCCAGATTGTGCCACCAAAGTAAATTGCCCGAGACGAACGCTATTCAGCATCATTCAGCTGTACGTACAACCACGCTCGCGCGAACGCCCAATGCCGGTTTACCGTTCGTGGCGATAAGCCCAGCGCCGCCGCTGTTTCCTCGATCGTGAGCGCCGCAAAGTACCGAAGCTTTACGACCTGAGCTGCCTCTGGATCCTCGGCTTCCAACCGCTTAAGCTCTTCATCCAGCGCTAGTAGGTCTGTATTGGTGTCGTCGGTCACAGCAAGCTGGCTATCCAAATCGACGCGTTTCAGTTCGCCGCCATGCCGAATACGCCCTTTGCGCCGGGCGTTTTCAATCAGAATCCGCCGCATCGCTTCCGCTGCCGCGCCAAAGAAGTGCCCCCGATTGTTCCACTCGGGATCGTTCGTACCGCCGACAAGCCGCGCGTACGCCTCGTGCACCAGCCCGGTCGCCTGCAGCGTTTGCCCCGGCCGTTCGTGCGCTAGCTTTTGCGCCGCCAGCTTCCGCAGCTCATCGTACACAAGCGGCAACAACTCCGCGCTTGCTTGCGGATCGCCCTGTGACATAGCGTCAAGAATTCGAGTCAGCGGAGGCATTTAACCATGATAATGCGGCCCGAGTGGTTCAGCTAGAAACGTGTGCGCTCATCCGATCGAATTCTGAGCCTCGATATCCGACGCCAACTGGTTGACTTTTTCGGTCCCGGTCGATGCATAATTTGCGGACAATGTCCGTATCGCGACGCGTCCAAGGATTGCGAAGGGCACCTGCGGAAACGAGACGAAAAGTGGTGAAACTGCAGGCCGCGGAAAAATACCTGTGGGAGACCGCAGGCGGGTCGGCGCGACACGCCGAAGCAAGTTCTGATGCCAGAGTCGGATCATAGTATTAAATCAAAAATGCTCCATTAAGCCGTTGTGATCGCCGCGACGTCGAACCTATCAAGTGAAAACAGCGGCCTAATCAGAAAGCTGGGCGCAACGCCGGTGAATGTTTAGCGTCAAACTTCGCACCGCCTCAGGCTTCTAAATAAAGCCAAAGTCGTTAGGGGAAGGACGCGCCGGCCAAAACCACATTGAACGCCATAGGTGGTACTCCGTCGAGTGGGTTTCGAGCGGGAGAAGTGGCTCGGGCTGAGCATTGCATAGCGACGGGAGGACTTGTCGCGAAGGGATACAACTGCCGGAAGAGGAATGTACGTTGATGGTCAATGAGCGGCCAATCGCCGCCATTCGAGTTCCCGATTGCGTCCGAAGTGGTCCTGATCATTGTTGCCGAAGTGTGGCTTTCGTATGTCGGGCGATCATGAATTCCTCGTTTGTCGGAACGACCCAAATACGTACTGAACTGTTCGGCGTCGATAAGCAAGGGCGACCGTTGTTGTTAGCGGCAACATCGAACTCAATACCGAGCCATTCGGCTAGCTGACAAACACGCTCGCGGATTGCAACGGCGTTTTCGCCGATGCCTCCGGTGAAGACGAGCGCATCGATTCCGCTCAGCGCGGCAGCCATCGAGCCAAGCTCGGACACAATTCGATAGGCGAAAAGTTGGATAGCTTCAGCCGCGCGGGGATCGTTCGCCTCCTTCGCCAGCAAGGTTCGCATGTCGCTCGAAATTCCGGAGACTCCCAACAGACCGGACTCATTTGTGCAAAGTTGTTCGAGAGAATGCGCGTCCATGCCGCGTTCTCGCATCAAGTAAAGTAATACGCCGGGGTCGATCGCTCCGCAGCGTGTGCCCATCACTAGACCGTCGAGCGGCGTGAAGCCCATCGTGGTCGCCACGCTGATGCCACCCTTCAGTGCGCACAGGCTGGCGCCGTTGCCGAGGTGGGCAACGACCGTACGGCCAGTTGCGGCGCGAGGATCGATGTCTGGCAGCTGCGAAGCGATATATTCGTACGACAAACCGTGAAATCCGTAGCGTCGAATTCCAGCTTCGGTAAGCG
>DATBAY010000563.1:0-4655 GCA_036271295.1 Lacipirellulaceae bacterium
CGCGGTTTAAGTTGTTGGTGGTTTAAGAGCCCCCGGCCATTGGCCGGGGGCTAAATTGACGTCATTAAATTCGAACCCTCACCTAGCCTCTCCCTAGGAGGGAGAGGGACTAAGGCAATTCATCAGCTGCAACCCATGCTGCTGCCGCAGTTGTGGCACAAGTAACAATTGCCGGCGCGGACGGTGATGCTGCCGCAGTTGTCGCAGGCGGGGGCGTCGGATTGGAAATCGGCGAATTGCTCGCTGCGGGCCGTGTTGGGGCCGGTGTCTTTGGGCATGATGCCTGCGCGGGCTAACAGGGCTGCGCTGATTTCTTTTCCGTTGGTGCTGCCGTTGGCGTGGCCGTTGCCGTTTGTGCTTCCGTTGGAATGGCCGTTGGTGTGGCCGTTTTTGGTGGATGGCGACTTCACCGCGGTGGAACCCCCGGCGGAGCCGGGGGCTGACTTAGATGCAGCTTTCGCCGCAGCGGCGGCGGACTCGGTTTCCGAGGTCGTCTTGCGGGACTTAATGTCCGATTGCTTTCGCCCGCCAGCCTTCGTGGCGACGGGCGCGGAATGACTCTCGCCGTCCTCGGAATCCCCGGCAGAGCCGGGGGCTGACGAGTCGTCCTTCGGAATTACGCCGTTGCTGGCTTCTTTGTAACCGGGTAGGAACGTGATGCCGAGCCAGCGGAAGATGTAGTCGATGAGACTCTTGGCAATGCGGATATCTGGGTTCTTGGTGTAACCCTGCGGCTCGAAGCGCATGTGGCTGAACTTGCGCACGTAGTCTTCGAGGGGCACGCCGTATTGCAGGCTCATCGAGACGCTGGTGCCGAAGGCGTCCATGAGGCCGCCGATTGTGCTGCCTTCTTTGGCCATCGTGAGGAACAGCTCGCCGGGGCGGCCATCTGGAAAGAGGCCGACCGTGATATAGCCTTCGTGGCCGGAGACGCTGAACTTGTGGGTGATGCTCTGGCGAGTATCTTCCAGGCGTTCACGTCGCGGCTTTTGCACGGCTGCGGCTGCGGCGCGGTCGCCTTCGGTGCTCGTGGAAAGGGGTTGGCTTTCCTTCGAGCCATCGCGGTAAATCGCGAGCGCTTTGAGGCCGAGCTTCCAGCCATCGAAGTACGCTTTGGCGATGTCTTCGGTCGTGGTGTCGCGCGGCATGTTCACCGTTTTCGAGATGGCGCCCGAAAGGAACGGCTGGGCGGCGGCCATCATGAGGATGTGCGCTTGCCAGGCGATCGAGCGTTTGCCGTTGCGCGGTTGGAACGCACAATCGAACACGGGCAGGTGCTCTTCCTTCACATCGGGCGAGCCTTCGATCGTGTCGTGCTCGTTGATGTAGGCCAGGATCGAGCCGATTTGGGGTTGATCGTAGCCGAGCGTGCTGAGCGCGAGGGGCACGGTTTGGTTGACGATCTTGAGCATGCCGCCGCCGGCGAGCTGCTTGTACTTCACGAGGGCGATATCGGGTTCGATGCCCGTGGTATCGCAGTCCATCATGAAGCTGATCGTGCCGGTGGGGGCGAGCACGGTGGCTTGCGCGTTGCGGAAGCCGTGCACGCGGCCGGCGGCGAGGACATCGTCCCACGTGCGGCGGGCTGCTTCTCTCATGTAGTCCGGGCAGTTGGGGTCGATTTCCTCGACGGCATCGCGATGCATTTGCATCACATTGAGCATCGGCTCGCTGTTTTCATCGTACGTATCGAACGTACCGACGGCTTCGGCGAGTTCGGCGCTGGTGAGGTTGGCCGCACCGTGGAGGAGCGACGTGACGGCACCGCACATGCCGTACGCTTCGTGCGAATCGTACGGGATGCCGGTGGTCATGAGCAGGCTGCCGAGGTTCGAGTAACCGAGACCGAGCGGCCGGAACAGGTGGCTGTTTTTGGCGATATCGGGTGTCGGGTAGCTCGCGTGGTCGACCAGGATTTCCTGGGCGATGAAGTAGATTCGGCAGGCGGCTTTGAAGCCATCGGCTTCGAACGTGCCATCTGCCTTGCGGAACTTCATGAGGTTGATGCTCGCGAGGTTGCAGGCCGTGTCGTCGAGGAACATGTACTCGCTGCACGGATTACTCGCGTTGATGCGGCCGCTGTTGGGGCAGGTGTGCCACTTGTTGATCGTGGTGTCGTATTGCACGCCAGGATCGCCGCAGTGCCAGGCGCAATCGGCCATGCGATCCATGATCTCGCGGGCCGGGTAGGTTGGGCCGGGCTGCTTCGGATTGGTGACCCAATGGGTCGTCCAATCTTCGTTCTTCTCGACGGCTTGCATGAAGTCGTCGGTGACGCGGACGCTGAGGTTCGCATTCTGGAACATGATCGAACTGTAGGCTTCGCCGTTGAAGTTGGCGTCGTAGCCGCCCTTTTGGATGAGGACGTGGGCCTTCTTTTCTTCCTTCCACTTGCACTCGATGAATTCCATCACGTCTGGATGCCAGACTTTCAGCGATTGCATTTTGGCCGCGCGGCGGGTTTTGCCGCCGCTCTTTACGACGGCTGCGACCTGATCGTAGACGCGCATGAAGGAGAGGGGGCCGGAAGGCTTGCCACCACCAGCGAGCTTTTCGCGATGCGAGCGGAGCGTGCTGAGGTCGGTGCCGGTGCCGGAGCCGAACTTGAAGAGCATGGCCTCGCTGCGGGCGAGCTCCATGATGTCTTCCATGTTGTCGGCCACGTGCTGAATGAAGCACGCGCTGCCTTGCGGGAACTCGTACGGGTTCTCGGGCTGTGTGACAGCTTGGGCTTGGGCATCCCAACGCCAGTTGCACTTGGAGCCGGTGGTGCCGTATTGGTGATAGAGGCCGACGTTGAACCAGACGGGCGAATTGAAGGCACCGTGCTGATGCAGGCAAAGCCAAGCGAGCTCGCGGTAGAAGCGTTCGCCATCGGCAGGCGTGGCGAAGTAGCCGTCTTCGAGGCCCCAATCGGTGATTGTGCGGGCCACGCGGTGGACGAGCTGCTTAACGCTGTACTCGCGCTCAGGCGTGCCAACTTCGCCGTAGAAGTACTTGCTGCAGATGACGTTCGTGGCCAATTGGCTCCAAAACGATGGCACCTCGCAGTTAGTTTGCTCGAAGATCAACTCGCCGTTCTCGCCTTTAATTTGCGAGCTGCGAACTTCCCAATCGACGGTGGAGAAGAGATCTTCGACATCGGTTGGGCAGAATTGGGCGTCGACTTTGAGTCGGCCGTGGAACTTTTTGGTCGTGGGCTTGGTAGCCTTGGATGAAGAAGTCATAGAACGAAGATCGGTCGCCATTGCGGCACCTCCTGCGCGTTGAAATGGGCATCCTGCGAACGTGAACAATTGTACATGCTACCAGAAATCGACTGATCGACGGCAGCAGTACCAGATTTTGGGCCTCGAATGCCCAAAACCCGGAAAAACAGGTAGGCAATCGTGCTGTGACCACTATATATTGTATGGATGGCCCTCCTGGGTACAACATACAGCGGTCGAGCTGTTCGATCATACGCGCCGGCCGGATCGAGTCAATGCAAATGTTGTGCTTGCGTAAGGTGCTGTCACACAAGTGGTTGTGGCTTGTGTTAAGTTCTAGCAGTGCCAGCATGAAGCCCGTGTGAAGGCGCGGAAATGCCTGGAAACGCCGGGGAAACTTGGTTTTTCGTCGGGCAGGTATTTTTGGGGAGGGCCTGTGAGCAAAGTTTTCGAAAATCTTCTCGGCACCGAGCTACCCAGATTAGCTGATCATCCCAAATGGTTAAATTGTTGCGCGATTGGGAAGATTTGCGTGTGTTGGAACCTTTGCCGCGCGTGCGGCGGATGAGGGTTATCTCGGCGGAGAATCGCCGGCGAATTGTCCCGCTGAGGCGGCAACCGGTTGGGCAGCGGGAATACTTGTAGTGACATCCCTAACACGTGCGGGATGTTTTCTGGTCGATGATGACCTCCCGGACGGATCCGGCCGATGGAAACGGACTTCATTCTTACTCGCCGCGCGCGACCGCGAACTCATTGGCGGTATTGGTGCGCGCTTTTTGCGGCCTCCGTTTGCGTTTCCAGTTCGGGCTGCGTGCTACTTGGGTCGCAAAGCCATTGGTACGCGCCAGCGCCGTACGAGACGACGGTGAATTTCTTGGCGGCAGATGGTGACGCCGGTGCGGAAGCGCTCGCGGGTGCGGAAGCTCAATATGCGGCCGCACGCGAAGCAGATGAAGCGGGCAATGCGATTTGCATCGATCGTTACTACGCGGCGGCTGTGCAGGTGTGGCCATTGTATGTGCCGGTGGCGACGACGGAGGGTCGGGCCGCAGAGTTGTATCACGCGGCGGTGCAGGCGTTCATTGAGTCGGCGAATCGATACGGGCGATTCAATCGAGCGGCTGGAGTGCTGCTGGCGAATGGGCAGACCGTGCCGGTGGCGTATCGCGGGTTTGTATGGCGGCCGGAGGATTTCGCGACGTTTGTGCCCGTTGGTGCGTATGAGTCGTCGCGGTTAAAGAATCGCTACGCGTCCGCAGGCGTCGGTGTGCCGTATGTGGTCATGTCGACGAATCCGCCGCGACATCCGTTCATGAAGGCGAGCCAACCGTTTGCGGCTACGGCGGTGGTTGGGCCTTCGGCTGCGATGGGCGGGCGGTTTACGCTGCAGTTCTATGATCCGTTGCGGGTGAGCGTGATGGAGAATGCTGGGGCGTTGCCCCA
>DATBAY010000564.1:0-9458 GCA_036271295.1 Lacipirellulaceae bacterium
GCCGAATCCGGAAACACCTCCAACGTCGGTTGGTTGGTGATACCAACCATCAAATGCCCGTCCTTATCTTGCACGTCGAAAATAAAATTGGGCGAGAGCTGGTACCGACCCACCAACCGGCCGCGAAGCTCCGCATCAATCTTCGGCTTCTCCTTATTTCCATCCGGCTCCTCAACCTTGTCGTCGTCCTTCAGGCCGCCGGCCGCTCGTTGGATCATTCGCTCCGCGAGCCCATTCACTTCCGCTTCTGCCGTCGTGTTGCACAGCACAATCGAAGCGCATTTGAACTGACGATTGATGAACAGTGCCGTACGATATCCACCCGTTCCTCCCGTATGCCAACGCGTCTCGCCATCCCGGGCGATCATCCACGCCAGCCCCATCGCAAAATCCGAGCCGTCGCTCGCCGCATGCTGCTTCCAAGCCAACTCAATCGCGTCGCCGAGCTCGCCCTTCGGCGGATTCAATTGTGCCCGCGCAAATCGCATCATATCCCGCATCGTGGCACGAATGCCGCCAGCGCCAGGGAGATCCGCGAACTCCCAAGTCGACGTAGCCACACCGTAAGCACTATGCGGCGTCGCCAACCGCTTCTTCTGATCGTCGCTTAGCGCGACCGTGCAATCCGTCAGCTTCAGCGGCTCCGCGATCCGCTCGCGCAATAACTGCTCATACGGCTTCCCAGCTTTCTCCGCGAGCAAATACCCCAACACCGATACGGCCAAGTTGGAATACTCATTCTTCTCGCCCGGCTTACGCGGCAACTCGTAGTGGTTCAGAAACGCTGCCGCCTTCTTCGAATCGTACTCGCTATAAGGATTCTCTAAACTCGTCGCGCCCAAATTCGCCGGCAGCCGCGGCAACCCCGTCCGATGCGTGCTGAAATCCAGCCACGTGATCTGTCGCCCTTCGCGCGACGGCAACTTAATGCCCGCCGCATTCTTAACATCTACCGCCGCGTTGAGATCAATCTCACCTCGGGTCACAGCATCGGCCAGCAATAAACTCGTAAACACTTTGCTGATCGAACCCAACTCGTAAATCGTCGAACTGTTCGGGATCTCGCCCGCCGGGTTCGCACTTCCAAAGTGCATGATCCCCCAATGCTCGCCTTCGATGTAGCCAACGCTCAGCCCGTCGACCAAGTGCTTTTCAACGAGCGGCCGAACTTGTTTTTCAATCCATTCATTCGTCAGATTCTGCGAGCGGGCACTTCGCTCACCCGTCCAACAATTCACCACAACGCAAAACGCAATCAAAGCCCAACGTCGACCGTTCATATATCGATCCTCGCCAAACGAACAACCAGCGTCCCGTCCCGCAAAGAGGCGCCATTCCAAAACTGTTGGTACCGCCGCCCACCGTTAACTTACAAAGAATCTTGCCTACGGACTGGTCGCTTAAGCGACCAGTTTCACCGCACAACCCATCCACAAACCGATCCAAACACTCCATAAAAAACTCGCGCTCACGCGAAAGATTTTTGTAGATTTTGAGCCACGACCTATGCTAGGGTCACACGATCGGTCACCGAAAGCGCCCGAGCTATTTGGCAACTTAACATCTGGCAAACGGCGCCAGTGAGAATCACGCGTCAGATTACTCTAACGTGCATGACCTGCGATCGCGTTCCGCGCCTGCATTTACGTTCTCAGTTTGCGCGCGAATATTGGAGTCACAACGCGCGCTTTTTCCCAATATTCAGTGGTGCCCGTGCCATTGCCGCGTTAGCAATCCATTGCGGGCGAACGACTTCAGCGTTTTAGCAATCCGCTGGGACCTCGAATTTTGTACTAAAAAATCGAGTTCGCGGAATTCGCCAAAATTCCAGCGAGAGACCGCGCAAGATCAGTGCGGCACTTATAGACGTGGCGTATTCGCCGTCGTCGAGCGAACGCCCGGGATCACGTCGCCGCCGCCTTCACGCGGCGGAACGTTTCCGCCGTTTTTCGCACCAACGATTGGTACTTCTGCCGCGCGTCCAAATAGCTCGCGCCGAGATAGAAATTCCCCGCCAACGAAGCCGCCAGCACGAGGACCAGGAGCACCCACAGGAAAGCCGGCTGCGTCGTCATCGGCCCGTTCGCGCCCATTTCCGTGTGCCCGAACTGGTTCATGCCGTTCGCCGCTTGCCCGTTGCCCATCGGCAGGTTGCCAGCGCCAACCCCCGCTTGCATGGTGCCGTTCCCGTTCATGCCGTTCGGCTGCGCGCCATTGAAGCCCTGGTTGTTAGGCTGCGTCGCAAATCCGCCCGCTGGCTGATTCGTGGCCTGTGGATTGCCGAACCCGGCTGTCGCGGCTTGTGCACCGCTGTTGCGTCCCCACGGGTCAGACGAAGGAGTACCGTTGTTCGACCAGTTCTCGGCCTGCCGGCCAGCGGCCGCTCCGCGCTGTTCCTGTGCTGCCGTCGAACCGTTCGGAAAGCCCGAAGGCTCCGACTCGCGAGTATTGCTTCCGTTGCGCCCGATCGTGACGGATTGCGCATTGGTGTTCTGCGCCGTGGGAGAGTTATTCCAGTTGTTGATCCAGTCATCAGCCGGTTTGGCGGCCGCGGTCGGCGTCGAACGCGCCGGATCATTCAGCACGCTGTGCATTTGCGATTGGTCGTTCGTCGCCACTGCGGGAAAGTTCGGTCCGCGGCTGTTGGGTGTACTACCAGAATTCCCATTTCCGAAATTACTCGTCGTGCCAAACGCGCTTGGCGTAGAGAACGTTCCAGAATTCGCCATCGGCGATTGCGGCACCAGCAGTTTCGGCGCAGCGATGCCGGTCCCGATGCTCGACCAACCACCATTCGGCGTCGCCGCCACCGGCGCAGTTCCCAACGAAGAATTTCCGCTGGTACTCGTCGACGCTGGCCAAGGCGAAGCAGCCCCGCCGCGATTCAGATACGACGACTGCGGTTGCGTACCGCCGGCGCCCAGCGATTGTTCGCCCGCGCGAATGCCGGCGTCCAAGCCGTTTTGTACCGAATTGCCTGGATCCGTAATAGCGGTTTGCGTCCGCTGCGAGATCGAAGGCACAGCCTGCTGGTTATAACGATCAAAGCCCGAAGCCGGTTGCTGCGTCGCGCCGCCCGACCAACCCGCTTGCCCGGCGCCGATCGCATCGTGCGATACCGCAGCCATGCCAACCAATACAACCGCCGTGAAGATGCGTCGAACGTCCATTGCGATCCCTCTTATATGGAGCCGAGCCGACGAGCCCGCGCGAATAAGTGCCGTATTCTACGCGACAGCTGCAGAAATCACCTAGACAAGTCGGCGGGCACGCAGTCCGCCGCGATCAGCGCTTGCGTTTCGCTCGCCCCGACCGCCCGGTTTTGCGCGGCAATGCCTTTGCCGTTGCTTGTGGCGCGTGCGCAGGGCCCGCGAGTTTCGCTGGCGGTCCGCCCTTATCATCGGTCGCTTGCTGCACTACCTCGACCACACTTTCCGCTAGCGGCTTCGAATTCGGCCCCACCGGCCCCCCGAACGAATCGAGCTCCTTCCGCAGCATGATTAATAGCGCCTGGAGGAACGAAACCAGCATGGGCCCGACAAGAATCCCCACCGGCCCCAACACCTCGATGCCGCCCACGATGCTCAGAAGTGCTAGCAATGGATGCAGTTTCGATTGGCCATGGAGAAGCAACGGCTTAATGAGATGATCGATACCCGAAACCATGATCGCACAATAAATTGCGAGCCCGATCGCCGCCGGCGGATTGCCCACGACCGTTTGGCCGTCGACCATGTGCGCGCCGAACTGGTACAGCCACAGGCACACCACGACCCACACCGCCGCAGCGCCGACGAACGGCACGAGCGAAAACACCATCGTGAGCGCCGTGAGCAAAAAGATCGGCGTTCCGCTCGGCAGCGCGAAATAGTAACCGATGCCCGCCAACGAGCCCTGAATGAGCGCAGTGAGCAGCGTGGCCACAACCACGGCTCGGCTCACACTGCTGAACCGTTCGAGTAATTCCTCCTCATAGCGATAATCGAGCGGCGAGAGCTCCATCATCGTGTCGATCATCACCGGCCCATCGGCGAGGAAGTAGTACAGGGCGATGACCATGATCGCGAGTCCGATCAGCACGCCAATCGCCGAATGCACGCTGCTCAGCAGTTTCGCGCCGACAAACGATTGACCACTCGTCACCAGGCCGCGCAGCGTCCTATCTCCAATCCGATAGCCAGTGGCATTCGTCAAATCATCACGCAGACGCCCAGCAATGACCAGAATGCGATTTGTCAGCTCGTTGTCTTCGCCGTTGCCAGAATCTTCCGAGTCGAAAGTTTCCGCAGTCGATGGGGCGCTTTTTGTCTCAGCTTCTCCCTTCGCGGGTGTCGCGGGCTTGGAATGCAATTCCTCTTCCGGCCTAGATGCAGTGGGCGTGGTGGATTCGTTCTTGCTTTCATCCGTAGTGACGTTTGCCGCAGCCGCGACCTTGTCATCCGGTTTCCGCAACCGGCTCAACTCCACGTACGCATTCCAACCCAACCACACGAGCGGCAACAAGAATGCGAGCAGGATCAGAACCGTAGTCACCATCGCCGCCACGCGCGGGAATTTCGGAATGCGATTCAAGATCCAGCGGTGCAGGGGCTGGAAAATGACCAGCAGCACACCGGCCAAGAACAGTGGCACAATGAAATGCGCCATGACCTGAAAGAACACCGTCCCCACCAACAGCACGATGGCGACGAGCACAATGAACGATATGACTCGCGGCACGAAACACTCCCTCGCCAATCGAGCGGCGCCGAGCAAATAAAGCTGCTTGGCGGGTCGGATCAATCAATCGCCCGGCATTCTAGCAGACGCCACACTTCCGCCCACCGTCAAAGTTTGGCACCGCACGTTGCCTTGCCGCTCAAGCAGCATTCGCCTGCTACTGTGAGCGAATGGGACGTATGGTATCCTGGAGATAGACCCCGATTCGAAGCTCGGCCCATGCTCTCGGTCATCATTCCCGTTCTCAACGAAGCGGAAAGCTTGCCAACTCTCGTGGCCGAGCTGCATCGCTTCGTCGAAGCGCAGCACTACGATGTGCAGACGATCATCGTCGATGATGGCTCCCGCGATGCAACGTGGTCGGTGATTCAGCAGTTAGCCTCGAACGATCCCCGCGTTCTCGGCATTCGATTGCGGCGAAATTTTGGCAAAGCGGCCGCGCTCAGCGCCGGTTTCCACGCCGCTGAAGGCGAAAGGATCATCACGATCGATGGCGACCTCCAAGATAACCCCGCCGAGATCGCCAAGCTGCTTGCCAAGCTCGATGAGGGCTTTGACGTTGTTAGCGGTTGGAAGCGCGAACGATTTGATCCCTGGCACAAAGTATTGCCGTCGCGCGTGTTCAACTGGCTCGTCAGCCACCTGATGGGCGTCTACCTGCACGACCACAACTGCGGGCTGAAAGCGTATCGCCGCGAGGTGATGCACGAGATTCGACTGTATGGTGAGCTGCATCGTTTCGTGCCGGTGCTGGCCGCAGCCAAGGGGTTTCGCGTCGGTGAGATTGTCGTACAACATCGACCGCGCAAATTTGGAAAATCTAAATATGGCGTCTCTCGGCTATCGAAAGGCCTGCTCGATTTGCTGACCGTGAAGTTCATCGTCGGCTACGGTCAGCGGCCCCAACACATGCTGGGTACCGCTGGGCTCGGCGCGTTTTTGCTAGGAGCGTTAGGCCTGGCGTGGCTGGCACTCCGCTGGACACTCTCACGCGTCGTCGGTGGTTGGACGCCAGTGAACTTGCATGAAACCGCCGCGCTGTTCTATTGCCTCGGCTTGTTCATCATCGGCGCTCAGTTCTTATCCATCGGCCTGTTAGGTGAAATGATTGCCGCCCACTGGGTGCGCGACACCGACACCTATTCGATCGCGGAACATACGTCGCCCCGACTCGCTCGCAAACAGCAGGAGGCTGAAGGCGCCCCTTCCATGGCGACGCCTCGCAGCGACACGCTATGAACGCGGATCAGGAGCAACCCACGGTCATCTCGGCAACGAGCCATTTCTCGCTCGTTGCGCCGCAGTCGGTGCTGACATCCCACGTGCGGTGGGGCATTTATCTGCTGCTGATTGCGATCGCCGTCGGCAACATGACGGGGCGGCTGCTCTCGGTGAATTCCGTCGACAAAGTTCAGCTCGAATCGGCGCGCATCAAAGACCGCCTGGCGAGCGAACGCAAACAATTGGTGGCCGACGGATTAACTTCCGCGCAGATCGACGCTCGCTTGGCCGCAGATGAGGCCCGGTTACAGAACGACCTTCGGCTCCAGCGGCCGTTTCTCAGTGCTAACGACCGCAGCCGCTGGCTCACCATCCGATCGCTCGTCGAACGCGGGACCTACGAGATAGATAGCCTCATTGCCGAGCCGACTTGGGACACGATCGACATGGTGCAGCATCGCGGCCGCGACGGCGAACCGCACCTCTATTCGAGCAAGCCGCCGCTACTTGCGACGTTGATGGCCGGCGAATACTGGCTCATCAATCGTTTCAGCGGCGCGACGCTGCGAGACGATCCCTACGAGATCGGCCGCATCATGTTGATTTCGTTCAACATCTTGCCGTTGGTGCTCATGTACGTGCTCGTCGCACAGCTCGCCGAGCGATTTGGGACGACCGATTGGGGGCGCATCTTTGTCGTGGCATGTGCCACGCTGGGGACGTTTCTGAATACGTTTGCCATTGTGCTCAACAATCACGTGATCGCCGCGGTAAGCGCCGCGGCAACGATTTATTTGTTCGTGCGAATTGCGTTTGATGGCGAGCGGCGCTGGCACTACTTTTTTCTGGCTGGTTTGGCCGCAGCTTTTATCGCCGCCAACGAGCTGCCGGCGGCGACGCTGCTGGCGTTCACGGGATTGCTGCTGCTGTGGAGAGCGCCGCGGCAAACGCTGCTTGCGTTTACGCCGGCGGTGGCGATCGTGGCAGCGGCGTTCTTCGGGACGAATTGGATCGCCCACGCGCGTTTGTCGCCCCCCTACGCATTTCGCAGCGACCGCGACCCCGCCGACAATTGGTACAACTACACGTACACCGTCAATGGTCGCGAGGTGAAAAGTTACTGGCTCGACAGGAAGGGAATTGACATCGGCGAACAATCTAAATGGGTTTATGCCTTTCACACTTTGGTTGGTCACCACGGCGTGTTCTCGCTGACACCCATTTGGTTGATTGCGTTCGCAGGGGCTGGCATGTGGCTGGTTTCGCCCGAATGTCGCTATCGAGAACTTTCGGCGCTGATTCTGAGCGTGAGCGTCATCTGCCTCATTTTTTTCATCGGCCTACGACCCCAAGAGGACCGCAACTACGGCGGTATGACGAGCGGCTTTCGCTGGATGTTTTGGTGCGCCCCGCTGTGGCTGGTGGCAATGATTCCCGCCGCCGATCGGCTCGCGCGTTCGACCGCGGGGCAAGTTTTCGCAGCTGTCCTGTTGTCATTCTCGGTTTTGTCAGTTAGCTATCCCACTTGGAACCCCTGGACGCATCCGTGGCTCTACAATTGGCTACAGTGGTGCGGCTGGATCTAAATTTTTCACCCAGACATTGTTTCAAATGCGCTGTCCTGTTTGCGAACGCGAATTCGATCCCGCCACGAGTGCGGCACTGCCATTTTGCAGCGAGCGTTGTCGCACGATCGATCTAGGCCGCTGGTTGGGCGAGACATATGGCCTGCCCGCCATCCCCGATCCCGAGGCCGACGAATTGCCGGAAGATGGTAATGCAAAGAACGGCGGTAGCGAGGCAGACGGCTCTTAGAGTGGGTAACCGCGTGGCAACCGTCTCCTAGCGTTGGCGAGAGGGTTGTTTATAATCGGGCCAATCGCCCGAAGGGCCCAGCTTGCCTAACCCTGTGTAGGATCCCATGGCCGAAGAGCCCACGAAAATCCGCGACGTTGCCTGGAATGAAATGTTTCCGTGGTTGATTCTGACGCGCAGCGTGCGGATCGCCCTGTTGGCTCGGGTCATGGTACTCGGTGCGATTGGTTTGCTCGCCACCATGGCCGGCTGGTCGTTGCTGGCCGAAGTCTTTTCGCATAGCAGCGATCCGGTCGTCACGAATTGGAATCAGGGGGCCGGTCTCGGCCTGTGGCACAATTCGCTGCACAGCGGATTGCCCAATCCCTGGGTCGTGACTTCGGCGCCGAGCGCGGTGGAAGTGTTTGATGCCGCAACGACCGGAATTGTTCGCGCGCCGATTTCCATCTGGGTGTATCTCACGCAGCCGTTCATCCAGATGTTTCACGGCGCACTGACGGCGACCGGGTTTTTGTTTCTTTTGTTGTGCGGTATCTGGGAACTCCTCGTGTGGGGGCTGGTGGGCGGAGCAATCACGCGTATCGCCGCGCTAAAATTTACGCGCGACGAAGCACCGGGGATGATGGCCGCGCTCAAGCACGCCGCAAGCAAGTGGTTGGCGTACAGTTTGCCGCCGTTCATCGCGCTTCTGGGGGCAAGTGTTTTCGGTTTACAACTCGTGGTGCTAGGCTTTGCGATGCGGCTGAGCATTATTACGTTTCTGGCAGCGATTACCTGGCCATTCGTGCTGCTGCTGGGCCTGATGATGGCAATTCTCCTGCTCGGCGCGCTCGCGGGTTGGCCGTTGATGTGGGCCACCGTAAGCGTCGAAGGAACCGACGCCTTCGACGCGCTCAGTCGCAGCTACGCCTACACCTATCATCGACCGTGGCGGCTACTTTGGTATGTGCTCTTCGCAACGTTCCTCGCCGTGGTCAGCATGTTCGTCGTGAAGCTGTTCGCCTCCAGCGCCGTGACGGTCGGCGACTGGGCGATCGATTGGGGGCTGGACGACGAAACGATGCACGGCGTGGTAGAACCACGCGGGCCGCAGGATTTCGAGGGCACGCCTCCTGCAATCGAGGTTGTCCCGGGCACGCCGGCGGATAAAGCCTTACCACCGATCTCTCCGCGGCAGGAGCCGATCGAACCGACCGGTTTACTCGCGGCTGCCAGAACTGCAATCGGGTTTTGGAAAACAGTGGTTGCCGCGCTGGTTGCCGGCTATCAGGCCGGCTTCCTGTGGGTGGCCGCGGTCGGAATCTATTTGCTGTTGCGCCGCGACATCGATGGCGTGCAATTGAATGAGGTTTATCTCGACCAGGCGGACGAATACGGTTTGCCGCCGTTGGTGGAAGATCCGGCGACGGGCGTTCCAGCAGTCGCGCCCGGCGCGCCGGCCATTCCGGGCGACGTACGAAGCTAAGGCGCTTCGTTGTTTAAAATCGACTCGATTTCGCTGAAAAACTGCCCGCGGCTAATAACTACGTCGCAGCCCACGTCGCGCGCGGCCGCAAGCCGGTCTTTATGAACATGCGGACCGAACGCGACGATCCGCGGGCCGTTCATCGATTTGGACTTAAGTCGCTGCACGAAATCTAATTGCAGCCCGGGCATTGCTAAATCGATAATCACCAAGCTGACTTTCTCTTGATCACACAGCT
>DATBAY010000565.1:0-7432 GCA_036271295.1 Lacipirellulaceae bacterium
CGGCGTCGCCCACCAGCGCAAGGTGAAAGTCGGACGACAAAATGGCCTGGAGGCCGAAGTGGCTGAGGGCCTCACCGCAGGCGATCAGGTCGTCCTACATCCCAGCGATCAAATTGAAGAAGGCACAAAAGTACGACAGCGCTAGAGTGCTTTTCAAGTTCTCGGGTTGGGTGGCTGGGGCACCGCCCCAGCGTATTGCGAAGAACTAGGGCATTGCCCTAGACGCCCATCGGAATACCTTAGCTAA
Source organism: Lacipirellulaceae bacterium (assembly GCA_036271295.1). Taxonomy (GTDB): domain Bacteria; phylum Planctomycetota; class Planctomycetia; order Pirellulales; family Lacipirellulaceae; genus JABDGM01. Next base: position 248 of record DATBAY010000565.1, read on the forward strand.
AAATAGTCTAAGTAGTCGCTATCTTCGCCCTCTCCAAGCCCCCAATCTCCACTCCTTCACGCGACTATTGCGTCCAGTCTTGCCGGTTCTAGCGACGGTACCGAACGAAATTCTACGGCCGATTCTCCAGGCTGGCACGCTCACAATCTGCTCCGTGGAGGCCGTGACCTAAACTTTCCTGAAATCGGCTGCTCACACGCCCATCGCCGCAATCGTTTGCCGCGTTTCAGGAGATTTTGCCATGGCCTATCCGCGTCGCACGAAACACTTCATCGACAAAAGTGTTCAAGGCTCGCTTACGCGTCGCATCGTCTTTCATTGGCTCACCTTCCTGGTGGCGGCTTTCGTCGTCTCATTCACCCTGCAAGTGATGACCGACCCGTTTCGCCCCTTGTCGGCACACATTAAAGAACTGTGGTGGACCCACGGACCGTTCTTGTTGGTCGCCGCCTTTTTGCTGCCAGCTTACGTCGTCGACACGATCAAGCTAAGCCACCGGTTCGCCGGACCTATTTTCAGCCTTCGCCGCGCCATTCGCGAGGTTGCTGCCGGCGAGCCTCCACGAAAGCTGAAATTCCGTCACCGCGACTTCTGGCAAGATTTGGCAACCGACTACAACGCTATGCTCGTGCGCCTGGGAGCGCTCGAGGAAGAAAAACAAAGTGCGGATGAGTCAGACCAACTCGTGGCGACCAGCAATTGAGGAACACACGAGCCATGGAAACGACAAGTCCAAAAACCCGCGGCAACGCCATCATGCGACGTACCAGTCGCCCGCGAAAACCGCGCGGCGTGGCGGCGGCCGAACTAGCCGTATGTCTGCCGATTGTCGTTCTCATGGTGCTCGGCACCATCGAGGCCTGCTCGGCCCTGTTTTTGAAGCAATCGCTGACCGCCGCCGCCTACGAGGGCGTCCGAACCGCCATCACCCCAACCGCGACATCTTCGGCCGTTCAAGCTTCCTGCAATCAAATTCTCGCCGACCGCAAAATCAAAAATGCGACGGTAACGATCAAACCAACGGCATTCGCAAACCTCAAGCCGGGCGAGTTTGTCGCCATCACGGTCAGCGCCCCGTGCGCCTCCAACTCCTTGGTACCCGTCACCTTTTATCGCGGCCGGACGCTTACCGCCACCGCCACGATGATGATCGAAAACTAGAGCCCCTGGGCCCCGGCACATACGCGGGAACGCTGAGATGAAATCAAGCACTCACAAGAACGCTCGCAAAATTCGCCGCGGCGCGATGTTAGTCCTGATCGCATTTTGCTTGCCGCTGTGTGTCATCATGGCGGCATTTGCGATCGACGTCGCTTGGATGCAACTCGTACGTACCGAGCTCCGCACCTCGACCGACGCCGCGGCTCGCGCCGGCGCAAAGCAACTAAGCCTCTCTCAGAGCATTGCCACCGCTCGCCAGACTGCCAAGGACACCGCCGCGAAAAACCTCGTTGCTGGTGCGCCGCTGCAGCTCGCCGATGCCGACATCGTGTTCGGCAAAGGCTCTCAAATTAGCGACGCCTCGCGATTTACATTCGTCCCCGGCAGCTTAAAACCGAACGCAGTACGGGTCACCGGCCAACGTGTTAAGGGTTCGCTGTCGGGCCCCGTAAACTTGTTCTTCGCCGGAGTTTTCGGCGTAAAGCAGTTCCAACCGACCGAGGTTGCAACCTCGACGCAGCTCGACCGCGACATTTGCCTCGTGGTCGACCGCTCCGGCTCGATGATGTGGACGCTCGTCGATTCGCAACTGCCGCCAGGCTCTCCAGATTGCGGCCCACCGCACCCGACCCTTAGTCGCTGGGGCGCGCTCAACTCGGCGCTCACCGCATTTCTCGACGAACTCGAAGCCACGCCGCAAGATGAACACGTAGCGCTGTGCAGCTACTCGAGCAACACGAAAGAGTGCGGCTTCACGTATCACATCTCCGACATCAATTGCGACCTCGTTAGCGACTACACACCCATCCGCAACGCCATGGCCAGCCTGAGCAGCCGCCCGGTAAAAGGAGCAACTTCCATCTCGGCCGGCATCGACGCTGGCATCACGGTCCTCACCGATAAAAAGATTCGCCCCTTCGCCGTAAAGACGATGATCGTCATGACCGATGGCATTCACAACCTCGGCCCCGAGCCGATCCTCTCCGCACGCAACGCCGCGAAGTTCGGCATTGTGATCGACACCATCACGTTCAGCAACGACGCCGATATTAAACGCATGGAAGACGTCGCCGCCGCCACCGGCGGGCAACACTTCCACGCGCCGACGTTTGAAGACCTGAAGACCATCTTCAAGCAAATCGCCTCGACGCTGCCGGTGCTGACAACCGAGTAAATCTCGCCTGCGCGAGCTATGAGAAAGCAAGTAATGGCTACCGCCCAACAACAACGACTTCGCCGGCGTGCAGCATGTCGTCGACAAGGCGCGGCCGTGGTGGAATTTGCCATCGTGGCGCCCATATTTTTTCTGTTCCTGCTCGCTGCGTTCGAATTTGGCTGGATGAACGTGTTGCGACATACGGCGGACAACGCGGCATATGAGGCGGCGCGGGCGGCCATGGTGCCGGGGGCGACCGCGGCGGATGCGACGGCCAAGGCCAAGAGCATTCTTAACATCGTGCGGGCGAAGAATGCTAAGGTGACGGTCACGCCGTCGGTGATTACGACTTCGACCAAGTCGGTCACGGTCGACGTTGACGTGCCGCTTGGCAGCAACGCGCTCGTGTTGCCGCGGTTCACGTCGAAGACGGTTTTGCATAGCGAATCGACGCTGCGGACCGAGCGCCCCGACAGCGGCACCTGAGCGGCAGGCCGCAGGCGGCAGCCAAGAGCAGGCAGAGGCTGGCAGGCTCTGGTACGGCAGAACCTTCTATGCTTGAACCGCTGGCGTAATGCGTGCCGAAGTGGCTTCGCCAGGCGGCGAAGTTCAGCGGACCACCGCCGTTATCTCGCCACACGACATAATCGCGGGCATCAACCACGCCGTCGTTATTGAAGTCGCCCGCGTTGCCAACGACGAGCTGCACGCTATTGGCGAGGTAGTTCACGCGCCAGTTGTAGCCATCGGGGCCGGTCACGTGATCGAAAGCGCCGCCGACGCCATCACCTGCCGTGATAATCGTAAACGCGGTTCCGACGGCGGGTGCATACGTGCCGCCGCCCAAGTTGACGAGCGAAATGGCTAGCGTTCCTTGCAGCGCAACATCATTATCCACCAAGATCCGATCGTATTGTGCAGTCGCGGGTCCGCCCAAATCGACCGCCACCGCGCCTGCTTCGTCGTTGGCGAATCGGCCTCCGATCCTCAACGCCCCGACCGCCGCGCCACCCGTGCCGTCACTCGGTGCCACGATGCCGCTATGATTTTCGACCTGTCCGGTCACCGGTCCGCTACCGACGGCGATGCGACCATTCCCCGTCAGCTTACCGCCGCGAATATCTACATACTGTGCGTCGAGCGTGCCGCCTTGCAGCCGAATTTCGCCGCTGTTTTCAATGTTCGCCCCAGAGAAGGTCGTGAGCGTCGCGATGCTGGCGACGTAAACGCTCATGGTCGCGGTGCCCGTTCCAGAAACATTCAGCTCCCACACCGTTGAGTCGCCATTGACAGACGCTACCTGGCTGCTGCCGGACACATTGCGAACATTGGTGATCCACAGAACACTGGGCGAGCCGGCGGTTGTCCAGTTGCTCGTCGTTGCCCAGCTGCTGCTGGCTGAGGCGCTGTTCCAGTCGTGACTCGTCGTAACAGGATCGCTGATATACAAGCTCGGCGCGTTCCCGCCGCCGCCCGCCGCGGGATTTGGATCGATCACAATGTTGCGCCCCGCAAGCGCGTTCATGCCAATGAGCCCTTCGGCCACATTCCCCACGTGCGACGGATTGGGGAAATCAAGAACGAGAAACGGGACGTGCGATAGCGTAATCGTGCCGCCGACGGCGGGGATTGTGAGCGTGTCGACGTAGAAGCCGGGTACTTTGGCAAGCACGCCGCCGGAGCCGACGACGTCCTCGGTAAAATCGGGCGTATCGAGCGTGGGATCGAAGCCCAAAAGCACGGCGTTGATTTCCGAAACCACGCTGATGTCGGCGCCAGTATCAAGCAGAAACGGCTTGCCGCTCAGCGAAAGGCCGTGATTCATGACGCTCGTATTGACGAAGTAGGCGGCCGCGGGCTGCAGGCTGCCGTTGAACATCAGCGTGGGATAGGCAGGATTCTTTGAGTACGGATCACCGTTAATCACGCCATTGAAATCCGGAAAATACGAGGGCGGCGAGAGAAAGGCCGATGGATCATCGAGCGTGATCGGCACGCGGCGAGTGATGCCCTGGCCGCCACTGCCGAGTGCATTGAACTGCACCTGCGGCGTTCGCACGGTCTTTCCGTTCATTGAAAAGATCTGCGGCTGATCGTTGCGAATGTAAGTCGCATATTGGCTGGAGAACGGAATTCCGAGAATGCTGGGCAGGTCCGACTCCGATGGGAGGGTGGCGACTGACTCGTTCGACTGGCCGGCCATCAAACTGGTGTTCAAAGTCAGCGAGCCTCCGCTTGAACTCGTGCGGTTGGGTGAGCCGACACCGGAGGCGTACACGCCAAGCGGATTATCCACCGTGGCGGTCAAGGAACCAGTCGCGCCACCCAAAGGCAAGGGTGCCGTGCCGCGGAAGCCTTTGGCTGCAAGGTTGAACGTGGACTCAGCGTTCGATGTGATCAGTGAAGCGGCAGCGCCGGTGTCGATCAGGGCGATATCGAAAGCCGGATTGCCACTGACGCTGAGCGGCGTGCCGGAGTAAGTGGTTTCAGGGGCGGCGGTAATGTCGCCGTCTTCGTCGGAGAACTTGTCGGTGAGGCTGATGCCGGCGAAGGGGTAGAAGCCGCTGATCGGGACGCCGGTCGCTGGTGCCGGCAAGGCGTGTAGGGCGCACGAGAGTGCGAAGATTGTCCCCAGTAGTTGTCGCCCGCGCTGCATTTTTGCCTCTTCCTAAACTTCAAGCGTAGGCGGCGGTAAAGTTTGGGTCAAGAAAACGGTTACGGTGCGGGGTGGGTCAGTTTATATGCAAGTGTGGCTGGGGCAACGCCCCAGATTTCTCGACTGGGGCGTGGCCCCAGGCACCCTAAATCCTCTCACAAAAACGTTTCCTCAAAGTGTCCTATTGCGGTTATTGCTCAGGTTTGGCTTTGTCGCGGCACCCCACGGCGGGGCGGCCGATGCTGTGGTACGTGAATCCGAGACGTTCCATGGCCCAGGGTTCGTATAAATTGCGGCCGTCGAAAATGACGGGTGAGGCCATGCTTTGGAAAATCGCTCTGAACTGCGGACGTTGATAATCGCCCCATTCGGTCATGATCGCGAGAGCGTCGGCGCCTTCGATCGCCTTCATCGGCTTGGCGCAGTAGGTAAGTTTGCTGTTGTAGATGCGGCGGACGTTGTCCATTGCCTCGGGATCGTGAACGCGCACCTGCGCTCCTTGTTCCAGAAGCCAATCGATGAGGACGAGAGCGGGCGCTTCGCGGATATCGTCGGTGCGCGGTTTGAACGCCAGGCCCCAGACGGCGATATTCTTGCCTTTGAGGTTGCCGCCGAAGTGAGTTTTTAGTTTTTCGATGACTATTTCTTTTTGGTGTTCGTTCACCGAATCGACGGTGCGCATCATCCGCGGTTCGACGCCGTGGTCCTCCGCCATGCGGACTAAGGCGCGGACGTCTTTGGGGAAGCAGCTGCCGCCGTAGCCGACGCCGGGGAAGAGAAAGGCGAAGCCGATGCGGCTATCGTGGCCGATGCCGCGGCGGACGTCGTTGATATCGGCGTTCATCCGCTCGCAGAGGTTGGCCATCTCGTTGATGAAGCTGATCTTGGTCGAGAGCAGGGCGTTGGCCACATACTTGGTGAGCTCGGCACTCTCGGGCGACATCACAAGGAACGGTTTTTCGGTGCGGAGGAACGGCTTGTACAACTCGTGCAGCACGTTGCCCACTTCTTGCCGGCGGACGCCGACGACGACGCGGTCGGGCTTGTTGAAGTCGTCGATCGCGGAGCCTTCTTTGAGGAATTCAGGGTTGCTGGCGACATCGCAATCGCGGCCGGTGTGTTCTTTCAAGCGGCGGAAGATTTTGGCGCAGGTGCCGACGGGCACGGTGCTTTTCGTGACAACAACCGCCTCAGACTTGAGGTGAGGCGCGATGCCGTCGACGACGGACCAGAGGGCGGTCATATCGGCGGAGCCGTCGTCGCCCTGGGGCGTGCCAACGGCGAGGTAAACGACTTCGGCGGCAGAAACGGCGGCGACGAGGTCGGTCGTGAAACTGAGTCGCTCGGCAACTTGGTTATCGCGGACCATTTCTTCGAGGCCGGGCTCGTAGATGGGGATCTCGCCAGCGATGAGGCGTTCGATTTTCGCGCGGTCGATATCAACGCATGTGACATCGTTCCCGCTGTCGGCGAAACAGGTGCCGGTGACGAGACCAACGTAGCCAGTGCCAATAACTGCAATCTTCATATTGTTCCGGGGCTTCCCGCAGGGTTCCAAATAGGGAAAAAGGTGGGAACTTTCATAATAATCGCGATTGGCTGATCGGCGAACGGGATTGGGCGCTTCGAATATTATCGTTTGCGCCCGAACTCGATTTTTTAGTACAAAATTCGGGGTCGGCGCGCGAGCGGCCCGCATTTTTCATCGAGAAAAACAGGCTTGATGCGACTTTGCGGCATCGAAGTGTCATGAATATTGTTCTTTGAGAGCGCGCAGCGCAACTAATTTGGTTGGGAGGAAAATCCTATTCGTAGGGGCGCAGCGGTTCCCCCGACGATCTCAGCGTCTGAACGAGCGAGTGCTACCTGCGGTAGATCGTGTGTAGCACAGGTCGTGGCTCAATTTCAACAAAAAAATGCGCTATAATCGAAGCGGTGAAGCATGCGCTATTCTTTAAGGAACGAACAGAGAGAACTGTTAGCGACTGCCGGTCGGAGCTATGGCGGGCGGGACAAACGGCAGGGGCGGCATCCGGATGGCGAGGTCGTCTGCGCCGCTGGGAATTTTGGCATTGGCGGCCTGCTTTGCTTCGTCGCTCATTTCATTGAGCGATCGACCCTCATACTTCAATTTTTCATAGCTGCCACCTTCATCGATACCGTTGTCGCCAATGCTGTAGAGCAGGTAGCCATCGTTCGTCCGCCGATATAC
>DATBAY010000566.1:0-9379 GCA_036271295.1 Lacipirellulaceae bacterium
AAGGGTTAGCCTGCTCGGTGGCCGGCGACCAGATATGTCCCGGATAACAAAACAGCCCATCCAGTCGAAGCTGCTCTGATCTCGTCACATGAGCAGCGACTCGCGCGCTCTCTTCCGGAGATTGCAAGCCGGTGCGGTGCAGCCCGACATCGATGTCGACGAGCACGCCTGCCCGCTTATCCGCACCGGCCAGTGCGTCGTTAAGGCGCGTGGCAGCCTCGATCGAATCCAGCGCCACAATCACGTTCGCGTACGCGAGGCACGCCCGCACGGCCTCCAGGCTTGCCCGCGTGACGGACGGATACGCGATTAAAACTTCCGCACGGAGCTCACCCATCACGTGCGCTTCACCTGGCTTGGCGACAGTGAGACCGGCCGCGCCGGCGGCCAGCTGCAGCTGCGCAATTCGTTGCGACTTGTGCGTCTTCGTATGCGGACGTAGCGCGATTCCGTGCCGTCGACAATAGTCGGCCATCCGCCGAATATTTCGCCCGACGACGTCGCCGGCGATGATTGTGCAAGGCGTATCCAACTCTGCCCATCGCGCCGGATCGTCGAACTCGCTGCTGGTAGATCCAATTGCTTGACGAGTTGCTGTCATTGATTCTTTACTTCGATCCAGCTACAACGCAGAGCATATCGGCGACGAATCACAAGGTGGACGCGCCGACTACTCCAGGGCTGATTGTACTCTTTGCCGCGCTGCTTCGCATGAAACTCATCGTCGACAGTCATCTCGACTTGGCTTGGAATGCACTGATTCTGAACCGCGATCTTTCGCGGCCGATCGCCGATCTCAACGCGAGTGAAGCATTGAGCACTGACGGACCTTTTCGCGGACACGCAACGACCGTCCTGCCAGAAATGCGTTCCGGTAACGTTGGCCTGTGTTTGGGCACGCTGGTGGCCGGTGCATCGAGCACGGGAGGTGCCGCAAGGTTTACCTTCAGCGCAGTCGAAATTGCGAATTCGATCGCACGCGGACAGTTGAACTATTACGAACGATTGGCCGCTCGCGGCGAAGTACGATTGATAAAATCGCGACAACAACTTGATACGCATGCAGCTGAATGGAAACAAGTAACTGATTCGAATCGCGTCACAACCCCCGTGGGCATTATCGTGGCTTTTGAAGGCTGTGACTCCGTTACCACGCCGCAGGAGGCCGAACTTTGGTACGAGCGAGGCGTGCGATGTGCGAGCCTCGTGCACTACGGCCGCGGTCGGTATGCCGGCGGCACCGGAACCGAAGAGCCGCTTGATCCGAAGGGACGCGAACTGCTGATGGAGTTTGAACGACTGGGAATTATTCTCGATGTCACCCATCTGAGCGACGCCGCATTCGCGCAAGTTGTCGAGGCGTACCACGGCCCCGTTTTCGCCAGCCATCAGAACTGCCGAGCGATTGTGGCGCGGCAGCGCCAATTCACAGACCAGCAGCTGAAAACGGTCATCGACCGCGGCGGCGTTATCGGCAGCGCTTGCGACAACTGGATGCTTTCGCCCGTGTGGCCGGCGTCCGGCTCCGGCGAGCCTAGGCCGGCTCGCGAAAGCGTCCCACTTTCGGCAGTTGCGGATCACATCGATCATGTTTGTCAGCTTGCGGGAAACGTGCGGCATGCCGCGATCGGCAGTGATCTCGACGGTGGGTTCGGCACCGAGCAATCGCCCTGGGGACTCAACTCGATCGCCGATCTGCAGAAGCTTGACAGCATCCTCGCCGCTCGCGGCTACTCGTCCGAGGACGTATCGCAAATCTTCAGCGGCAATTGGTTGCGGTTCTTCCGTCAGCACTTGCCGTGAGGACCGGTCGCGTCCGCGTGTCATCTTTCTGCATTTACTTCGCATTTTTCAAGTCGATATCAATCTGCGCGAGATAAATGCAGGTTTTCTTTTCGTGGCTTGAATAGTAGCTCATCCACAATCGGCCTTCGTGCCACACGAGGCCCGGATAACTACAGTCACCGCCGGATGGCAAATCGAGAATCGACGTCGCAATTCCATTTTTAACATCGAGGTACATGAGCACCGTACGCGGCTTTTTATTTTCCATAAGTCGCCCGGCGGCAATCCATTCGCCCGAGGGTAATTGCAACAGGTTTGGACCGCCGATGTACTTCTGCAGGTTGGACCATTTCCAGTCGCGATATGGTGGCGTGGCCGAACCTAGGTATGCCAGGTTCGGGTCGCCATCTAAACGCTGCAGGCAATAGGCAGTGCCGTCGCTCGCGAAGCGAATTCGCGCTTCAGTTGGCCAGTCCTTTTCGGCGAAGAAGTTTTCGATGTAGGTCTCAAACTGCTTGCCGTCTTTGCTCGTCATTAGCGAATTGATGCCGTGCCGTTCCGGCGTGCCGTAACTCACACCCCACGCAATGCCGTCGTGCCAGGTGACGCCCCACATCCAGCGTCCTACCGGAAGAATGAGCGCCGGCGGAGTCCATTCGATGCCGTCCGTCGAATAACTAGCGAAGGTTCCTGTCTTACGCTTAGTGCCGTCGGCAAGCTGGGCGCCACCCACTGCCATTAATCTGCCATCGGGCATCAGCGAGAGATTCGCATCGCGGAGATCGTAGGTCGGATCGGTAAGCGTTGCAGCCGAGGTCCATTTCCCGCCGTCATCGGAAGTAATGATCCGCAGTTGGCCTTGGCTTCCGACATGGGTCTGGCCCTCGCGGAAAGCGCAGTACCACTTCTCATTCCAGCGGATCAAATCGGTAAATGCGCTATGCATCGCTTCGGACCAAATCTTGTCTACGCGAATCAACTTTGCATTGAGGGCGACGTCGTCATCCGCAAGTAGGTTGGCGATCGCAAGATTACTGCCTATCAAGAGAAAGACGACTCGGCTGGAGAGCCGCAGATAATTTGCGTTTGCCATTTTAGAATCCAGGAAAGTCGTAATTGCGAACGCGCAATATCAGGTTTCGAGGGCGCCCACCCCCCGCGACTTGGCGCCGCAAAGCAGGCGCTCCGATTCGGGACCTTATGTTCTCCGCCGCGCTGCAAGCAAATAATTGAAGAAATTCGTTGACATGAACATCAGCAATCGTATCATACAGCCTGTACGTACAGATTGTCCATTCGCATGGCACCACGTATTTTGTCCGTTTCACAGGACGACGGGTAGGAGACGATGGCCACCTCTGTTTCAGGGACCCGCCGCGAGGCGATGATTGGGTCTGCCCGCGGCGCGTTTCCGCTCCCGAACTTCTAACGGGAATTGCGATCATTGGCATACTTGTCGCGTTCTTGTTGTCGGCGATTTAGGCGGCGCGCGAAGCCGGCAGGCCTCTTCGCCAATTTACTAATTGCACCTCGAAGACGTACACGGCCGCCGAAAAACTTGTGAACGTCGATGCCTACGAATTCAACGATCAAGTCACCGTTCGAAATGACGGCGATGACCAGAAATACTTATTAGGCCACTATGGCGACACGGTTCGGTCTTCCGGCTGTCCGATCATGCGAAAATTCCGTCAAACGATCGAGCAGCACATGCCCCAATTGCCTTACAACAACTGGACAGCTTTCGCAACTTCTGAGACCAGCAAAAATGCTTTTCCAACATCGCGGCCTGTTTTTTTGCGTTTGGGGATTCGCAATTCTAGCGACGGCGACTGCTTGGGCGACGGAGCCCATTCGCATTGATGAACGCCGTGAGCTCTTCGTCGACGATTTTTTGATCGACTCTCAAACAGGCACTTCGCTTGAATTGCAACAACCGCGTGAGCGGGAGGTTGTTTTTGTTCATGATGCGCCCTGGGAAGGTTGTACCTCGACCTACCACACGATTATCAAAGATGGCGATGTGTACCGTATGTACTACCGCGGCGGTGGCTGGGACGAGGTCAACAAAAAGTCGAACCATCCCGAAACGTTCTGCTACGCGGAAAGCAACGACGGCATCCATTGGACCCGGCCCAACTTGGGAATCTTCGAATTTGACGGTTCCAAGAACAACAACATCATCATGAATTCCAGCACGGCGACGCATAACCTGGCGCCGTTTATCGACAAGAATCCAAATTGCAAACCAGACGAAAAGTACAAGGCAGTCGGAGGCACCAAAGGCGGCCTTGTGACGTACAAATCCGCCGACGGCATTCATTGGGATCATCTCTCCGCAGGTTCCGTCATCACGAACGGGTTCTTTGACTCGCTCAACACAGCAATGTGGGATCCGACCAGGCAGAAGTACCTGGAGTTCCACCGCCAATATCGCGACAAAGTGCGCGACATCATGACTTGCAGCTCAACCGATTTCACCAACTGGACTGAGCCCGAATGGCTCGAATACACCGGTGCTCCGCATCAGCACCTGTATACAAACGCGATTGTTGCCTACGATCGAGCCCCGCAAATATTGATTGGCTTACCGATGCGTTACGTGCCTGGGCGTAACCCGGAAAAACATTCCCAAGACGGCGTCTCTGATGTGGGTTTTATGACGAGCCGGGATGCCAAGACGTTTCATCGCTGGAACCAGGCGTTTGTACGCCCGGGGCAGCAGTCCGACCGCTGGGTGAACCGCAACAATTTGCCCGCTCACGGGATCGTGGAAACTAAGCCCGATGAGCCCGACGCGCCGAACGAGCTGTCGTTCTACGCGACGGAAGACTACTATCGTGGACCGGGGACGCGTCTTCGCCGCTACACGGTGCGGCTCGATGGGTTTGTATCGGTGAGCGCGCCGCCCAACGGGGGTGAAATGCTAACGAAGCCTTTGCTTTTTTCCAAAACGCAATCGCCAAGTCAAATCCACATCAACTTTGCAACATCTGCCGTCGGCTCATTGAAATGTGAGTTGCAAGACGGCGAAGGGAAACCACTTAAAGGATTCACCGTTGATGACTGCGATGAAATCTATGGCGATAGCGTTGATCGTGCAATTACGTGGAAAGGCAATAGCGACGTGAGCCAATTCGCGGCCAATCCCCTTCACTTGCGTTTCGTGATGGCCGATGCGGACCTTTACTCGATCCAAATTGCGCCGACGACAGCGCCAGACTCCAAATAGCCGCTTCCCTGCGAATTGATTCGAACATGCGATACATCAAGCGAGCCCAAGCCACTGAAGAAGTTGCAGCAAACGATGCCAAAGTGAGGCAAACGGTTGAATCGATTCTCGCCGACGTGGCCGCTCGCGGGGACGTAGCGGTTCGCGAATATTCCATGAAATTCGATCGCTGGTCGCCGACCAGTTTCCTTTTGTCACCGTCCGAAATCGCCGCTAGCTACGACCAGGTCCCGGAGACCGTTCAGGCCGACATTCAATTTGCCCAGGAGCAAATTCGGAACTTCGCCCGGGCTCAACGCGACTCGATGCGCGATGTCGAATTTGAAACGCTGCCTGGCGTGACACTCGGCCATAAACATATTCCAGTCGGCAGCGTCGGTTGCTATGTTCCAGGCGGGCGATATCCGATGGTGGCGTCAGCCCACATGAGCGTGGTCACGGCGAAAGTTGCCGGTGTGGAGCGAATTGCCGCTGTCGCGCCGCCGAGCGGCGGGGCGCCACATCCGGCCATCGTCGTCGCCATGGATATGGCAGGAGCTAACGAGATCTATTGCCTTGGTGGCGTGCAGGCCGTGGCTGCGATGGCTCTTGGCACGGCCACAATTTCACCCGTTGATATGATCGTCGGCCCCGGCAATGCGTACGTTGCCGAGGCAAAGCGGCAGCTCTTCGGCCGAGTCGGCATCGACCTTTTCGCCGGGCCCACCGAAACCCTGGTTATCGCCGACAAGTCGGTGGACGCGGAAATCTGCGCCACCGATCTTCTCGGTCAGGCAGAGCACGGGCCCACTTCGCCCGCGATCCTTCTTACCAATTCGGAAGCTCTCGCTACGGGCGTGGTCGTTGAAGTAGAGCGGCAACTTACAGTTCTGCCTACCGCCGACGTTGCCGCGGTCGCATGGCGGGATCACGGACAAGTGATCGTCTGCGACTCATACGAGGAAATGGTCCGCACTGCCGATGAGATTGCTTCCGAGCACGTACAGGTGATGACCAAGGATCCGAGCTACTTCCTCGAGAATATGCGAAACTTTGGGGCACTCTTTTTAGGTCCGGAAACGAATGTCGCATTCGGCGACAAAGTGATTGGCACCAATCATACGCTGCCGACACGCAAAGCGGCGCGCTTTACGGGCGGTTTGTGGGTGGGCAAGTTCCTCAAAACGTGCACGTACCAGCGCGTAACGCCCGCAGCATCCGCCATGGTGGGCGAGGTTTGCTCACGTCTTTGTGAGCTCGAAGGTTTTATGGCGCATAAGGAACAAGCCGACATCCGAGTGCGTCGCCACGGCTGCGACGCAGCGGTTCTCGCGACTGATTAAATTTCATTTCCCGCAGGCGGCGCGGTTCGATTAGCATGGCGTGAGGCTGAGTCTCGATCGACGACGTTTTCAGTGCACAGAATTGCCACGCGCCCGCCGATTGCGACATCTGTTGTCTTGGGAGTGTTGAAAGATTATGGGAGCACGCGACGAAAGACTTGAACAACTTGGCTATCCGCTCGATCTCACAAGCCCGGAAGGATCCCTCGTCGAAGGTCTGGTATTCGACGGCGATACGATTTATGCGTCTGGCCAGGTGCCATTCGATGGTGCTCGGCTGACCTCGACCGGCAAAGTTCCGTCGCAAGTATCCGCTGAGGATGCCACGGCGGCGGCGGCCCTATGCGCTGCAAACGTCCTGCGCTCCGTTCGCAAACGAGTGGGCTCACTCGACGACATTGCCCGAGTCGTTCGCATCACCGGCTATGTAAATTCGGACCCCACGTTCACCGACCAACATCTCGTGATCAACGGAGCATCCCAATTGGTGCGGGAGGTTTTTGGCGACGCTGGCCGGCACGCTCGCACGGCGCTTGGCATGGCTCAGCTACCGCTTGGCTCCTCGGTCGAAGTTGAAATGATCCTTACGCGACGCCCGCAATAGTCTATCAATCGGTGACCGGCGCCTGCCGCCGCGCGGAGCCCAATCACCCGTTTCACTTAGCATCTATGAGCGAGGGGTATGAGACTCAAGTGGCCGATCTCCGCCCTCGTTCGGGTGCGTGGGTCGTCGTCGCGTTGCTCTGGACTGTGGCGTGTCTGAATTCGCTCGATCGCATCATGATCACCACCATGCGCGATTCGATCGTTCAAAATATCCCCATGTCGGAGGCACAATTTGGGCTGCTGACCAGTGCATTCGCGTGGGTGTACGGGCTAGTGAGCCCGTTCGCTGGATTTCTGGCCGATCGTCTCCGCCGGAGTGTCGTCATCGTCGGAAGCCTGTTCGTCTGGTCGCTAGTAACATGGTTAACGGCTCATGCCAGCACGTTCAACGAATTGCTTTTCGCGCGCAGCCTGATGGGGATCAGCGAAGCTTGTTACATTCCCGCAGCCCTGGCATTAATCGCGGATTACCATCGCGGCTCTACCCGATCGCTCGCAACGGGCATTCACATGACGGGCATGTTCACCGGTGGAGCACTGGGAGGGCTCGGTGGAATTATTGCGGAGAGACAGCAATGGAACAGTCCATTCCTTTACTTTGGGATATTCGGGATGTGCTACGCAATCATTCTCATCATGTTCTTGCGCGAACCGACGGCGACCTCCGGTCCGCTCGAAAACCAAGCCGGCAATTTGAGTTCGCCCAGATTCCTCGAAGCAATTCGGACTTTGTTTCGCAGTCGTTCATTCAACATCGCGCTAGCCTATTGGGGTTTGCTCGGAATTGCTGGTTGGGCTTTTGCCGGATGGATGCCCACCTTCTTGAAAGAGCACTTCGACATGTCACAAAGTGCCTCGGGCATTCTATCCACGGGGTACCTGCAAGTTGCCTGCTGCGCCGGAGTGGTTGCGGGCGGTTTCTTGGCCGATCGGTGGAGTCGGCAGAGCAGCCGCGGCCCCATAGTCGTCACAATTCTCGGTCTCCTGCTCGCGATACCGGGCGTGCTATTAACAGCCGCATCCGACAAGCTTTCGTTTGCCTTGGCAGGATTGGTCATTTACGGTTTCACGCGCTCATTTTCCGATGCCAACATGATGCCGATCTTGTGCCTGATTTCTGACAAGCGATATCGCGCCACAGGTTATGGCATCCTTAACTGCGCAAGCTGCCTGGCCGGCGGACTCGCCGTCTACGCGGGCGGACTCCTGCGCGATTCAAACGTCAACGTGAGCCTGCTGTTTCAATTCGCAGCCGTCGGGTTGGCAGTCTGCGCAACGCTGTTGATTTTCCTGCGTCCCCAGGCCCAAGTAGAGAAATTGCAAACCACGGACGCGCTACCATCTTGAACGCATACGTGAAATTTGAGCTAAGCCAAATGCCGCTCAAGATGGTCTTGGCACGCCTGCACGTCAGCGCCGACGGGATCCCTCTTCAGTATCCAGGCATGACACGTGATTCCATTTGACGCCGGCCATTCGGCCCCAATGGCCTATGAAATAGACATTTCCGGATGTTTTCGGCCTGCGAAACGCCCCGAACCACGCTTTGGCATGAAGCCTATAAAAGACGTCTGCAGGGGTTGCACTTTTACGGCGTTTACGTGGTTGCGAACCGATTGTAGAATCGGGAGCCAGGGCCAAACTCCGGCAACCAAAAGCCGGGTTTAGTCCTTCCAGGGTCAGTCACGAACTGACGCTGGGCGCGTTCATCATGCTTATGAACAGTCAGCCATATTCGGATGTACGGAGTCCACCATTGGCTGCGGCCGGCGAGGGAGAATCCCTGAAAAGCCGGCTAATACTGTGTTTCGGAGAGGTGGCTGAGTGGTCGAAAGCGCCGGTTTGCTAAATCGGTGAAGGGGTCAAACCCTTCCGCAGGTTCGAATCCTGTCCTCTCCGTTCTTTCTCGAAGCCGTCTTCTTAACCCGTTGACGGCTTTTATTTTGCGCGTTCATGCTTTTTCTCCTTGTGTAAACTGTGCTAAAAACGTGCTAACGAATTGGCATGGCTCGTCGCCAGATCTCACTCCTTGGGCTGGCTGTCTCCTCCTTCCGTGCCCTGCCCTTCAACAGGTTGATCCGAACTCGCACTCTCCGACATCGGGAACAATCGCGCCATTTGGGCTTTTGACTCGCAATCGGCGATATGCGTGTACACCTTCAAGATTTGGCCGTCAACATGCCCCGCCCACTTTCGGACCGTGGCTTCTGGAGTGCCGCTGGACAAGGCATACGAAATCAACGAGTGCCGGAAGCTGTGCAGCTTGCCATTCAGCCCGAGCGGCTTCAGAATTCTGTGCAAATGATATAAAGCCCGGCGCTCGTCAATCTGTCGGTCACGCACTGGAAATTGGGCGGTTGGCGGAGCGGTGAACACCCACCGCCCGAGGCGTGGTTGCGCTGAGAGCAACGCCAAGGCCGGCGGACACAGGGGC
>DATBAY010000567.1:0-15616 GCA_036271295.1 Lacipirellulaceae bacterium
AAGCTGAAACTGAGGTGCTCCCCTAGCAGTGGATGGAGCAGATGCCGCAGGCCCGTCGCTAGCACGACTCCTAAGAGCCCCACCAAATAGGGTGTAATACCGCGATACCGAAACGGCGCAAGCATGAGAGTTCCTCTCTACCTCCTGTTGATTGAGGATCTGCCCCAGCCCTGTGGGCGCGCACTCACTCCTTTATTACGTCACAAGGTCGGATTCGGACGGGCATCGCAACGCAAAATTCTGAGATTTTTCTAAGACGCCGAACATTGTGGCTTCAAACGCACGCCCGGCACTGTCTTGCGCAGAGAGAATCGCAGCCCTCATACCCTAGCGGGGAATCGATTCGTTCTGAATCAACTCTTCCAGCGATTGCCGGCGGCGGACGATGTTCGCTTTACTGCTCTCGATGAGCACCTCAGCCACCAAAGGCTTCGAATTGTAATTGCTCGCCATTGCATAGCCGTAGGCTCCCGCCACGCCAATTACAAGAAAATCGCCGACCTTGGCTCCGGGCAAAGGCCGGCTGGTCACAAAGCCACCTTCTTCCTGTGTGAAAATATCTCCCGACTCGCAAAGGGGCCCCGCCACTACCACATTTTTCGCAGGTCGATTTGCCGTTGCCCCATCCGCCGGACAAATCGCCATTGGATGGTACGCTCCGTACAGGATCGGTCGGGCAAGATTATTGAAACCGGCATCAACGAGAAAAAAGGTATTCTCCCCCATCGTTTTGATGGCCCGAATTTCACTTAGCAGATAGCCGCTCTCCGCCACGAGGAACCGGCCCGGTTCGATTTCGAGCGAAATCTCGTGCCCGAATTGTTTGGCTAGATGGTGCCGCGCCGCATCCCACAGCTTGAAGTACGCTTCGACATCGACATACTGCTGGCCTTCGCGATACGGCACCGGCAACCCGCCGCCCGCGCTAATCGACTTGATCGATGAGCCAATCACCATGGCCGCATTCTGCATTGCGCCGCAAACCTTGCTCAGGTGCTCGAGATCGGTGCCCGAGCCAATATGCATGTGCAATCCAGTGATGCTTAATTTGTACTTCGTCGCGAGTTCCAGGCATTCCTCTAACTGCTCGTGCCAGATGCCGTGCTTCGACTGCGCGCCGCCGGTGTTTACCTTCTGGCTATGCCCGTGACCGAAACCGGGATTGATCCGTAGCGTAATCCCTCGACCAGGCATGCGCTCGCCGTACTGGCTGATCATATCCGGCGAGCCGCAGTTTACGTGGATGTCGTGCTTAACGACAATTTCCATAGCTTCGCGGTCGAAGATGTCGGCCGTGTAGACAATCTCGGTCGGATGGTCCGCCTGGCCCGGCTTGTAGCCGGCCGCCATCGCGCGCATCACCTCGCCTGCACTGACCGCATCGACCAGGACACCATTGCGCCGCATCAGATCGAGAATCGCGATATTCGAACACGACTTTTGTGCATACCGCACGACATCGAATTGGGCGAGTTCTGCGATCCGTTGGCAAATCGTTGCGGCGTCGTAAACGTAAACCGGCGTGCCGAATTTTTTGGCGAGCTCTGGGATCGATTGTCCAGCGATTTCCGTCAAAAGTCCGGTGTTCAAGGCCGTTGCCGTCATGCTCTACTCGCTCGCGATTGAAAGAGTACGTCTTTGGTCAGTTACCACGTGTATAGAATTAAACGTTGTTATCGCATGTTCGTCGCGCGTTGTAAAACGCGTCGAGCAAACCTGTAAATCACACGAAAGGGTTTTTATGAACTTCGATTAGCAGGACTCCGTGTGGCCTGCGTGATTTTCGCCACCGTTAGTCTCGCCCAACGAGCGAGGCTCCTGTTCGGCGCGGAACAAGCGGCGTCGCCTTCGTGTTCGCTGGGTGCCTCAGCATCTGGATGGGCCGGCTATCTTCCCGTAGTGCTAATTAGCCGCTTGGGCTAAGATACCCGCCGCGCGGAGTTGCACCGGTCAATGGCCCGTTGGAGAAGGACCTCACATGAAACTTGCCTCGAACCTCGGCATGTTGCTGCTCGGAATTTGGCTGATCCTGATGGGTGCCCTGCCCTTGTTGAGCATCTCTTTTCAGGGGCAAGGGGCGCTGCTGAATGTGCTCGCAATCGTCGCGGGAATACTCATCCTGATGAACAAATAAAAATGGCTCGACCGTCGAAACGGTCGAGCCATGATGAGTTGCCGCGATCAATAGCGTAAGCTGCTATTGATGAGCCGCTTGTGCCTTTTGCTCTTCTACAGCGGTCGTCGCCTTGCCGATCGCCTTCAGCGCGCCCTCTTCTGCCACGATACGATACTTGAGTCCGTTGGGAACCATCGTTCCGGTGGCTCGCACGTGATCGCGGCCCTGGGCGTCGCTCTTCAGGAAATCTGCCACCTTTTGCAGGACGTCCTTCTGATTCTCATTCTCCGCCTGCGAGGCGGCGACTTCCATGATCGGAGCAAGAGACAGCGCGAACTCGAACGGCGGGACCGCCTTGCCTTTTTCCTTTGCCGAGGCGTCCATCGCTTTGCTCACCGCATCGATGTTGTCCTTACCAATGCCGACATATACCGCATCACCACCGATGCCGACGGCCACATCCAGCTGGCTGCCCAGCAGTTGTCGCGGTCCCTTCTCGCTTTCCGGCACCGGAACCGTCAACGTATGGAAGTTAGCGTCCCCATGCTTGGCCGCATTCCACTTGATTCCAGGGAAGTCCGGTGACTTCTTGGCCGCGCCTTCCAACTTCTTGAGCGCGCTCTCGATCTTCGCCGTGTCGGCCACATGCGCGGCCGCAATGAACGTCAGCGAATCCGGGCTCATGTGCAATGAGGCGCCAGCATCCATTTGACCGCTCTTGATCGTTGCCTCAGCGGCATCGAACGCATCGGCGGCCGCGGCCTTAAGTGCATCACGGGCTTCCGCGTCGTCGACCTTCTTGTCGATCTCCTGGTTTAATTGCTGCCGGGCCGAGTTCATTGATGCTTCGAACTGCGCCATGTCGTCCGCCATCGCTTTCGGATCGCCTTTCGTGGCGAACGACAGCGTTGCGGCGCTATCGGCTTGGTAGAATCCGGCGAAATTGGTTTTCGGCGTGCTGTACGACGAAATCTGCTTCGCCATCTTGCTGTCGGCAACGAACGTATAAGTGAAATCCAAAAACGTTTTTTGCTGCTTTGAATCGACAGCCCAGCCGAGCGTCAACGAGTCGATTTCGTTGATCATTTGCGACATCTTCGCCATTTGATCCTGCGTCATCTTCTGACGCTGAGCATATTGCTCATCGGTTTCACCTTCGTTCTTTTTCATTCCCTGCTGAACGCCGGCCTGCATCGCTTGCACCGCAAACTGCCGATACATCTCGGGGACGTTCTTCACCGATGCGTGCACCGACAGGTCGTACTCGCCAACCATCTTCGTTAGCAGCTCTTGCGGATTGGCAGGCAGCTTCGAGAGCGAAGCAGCCGACGTGGTCACGAATGCCAGGCCATTCTCCTGCTTGACGAAAATCGAGCGCTGGCTCGGCAGCTTAATTTCGCTAGTGCCTTCGCCGACATCCTTGATCTGCGCGCCGTAGTTCTTCGCGACGCCGAGCAATTCATCGCCTTTCAAGACGGGCAAAATTGCCACCGGAATAAAGTTCGCCCCGTCCGTCTGAACAACGACGCCCCAGGCTTTCGTCTTGTCGAGCGCCGTCGCCGCTTTCCCTTGTGTGAAAAACGCCAACATGCCGTCGACCATCTGGCCCCATTCGGGCTTCCCGGCCATCTTTCCGATGAACGTAATGTCGCCCACCAGCTTCTGATAAGGTGCGCCCGCAATTACCGCCACGTTCTTGAGCTCGCCCGTAGAAGCGGGTGCTGCCGCTGGTTTTTGCTCATCGCTCGATTGGGCGAAAGCGCTGGGCGACACGAGCGCCACAAGTACAGCGCACAACATCAACGAACGAAATCGACCGAAAACGTTATTCACGGGTTCCTCCGGATGAGAAATCGAAAGGTTAGATGCAATGGCGGGATCTGCCGAGCGAGCCAAATAAGTGGACCGACGCTCAAAAGCAGATGCAGCGTGGCCCACAAGTATACAAGACGAACCCCTTGCCTGTGTTCGACAAACCGCCGAATTTATTGGCCCGCAGAACCGAAAAAACCGCAGCATACAGTATTTAGCGGCTGCCCATGGGGAGCGACGGCGTGGCTCGGCGGCAAGATGGCGTGAAAACGCCCCAATTCAAAGTCCGAAGTTCGCCTCGCTTCGGGAACTGTGATCTACCGCTCCCGGTAAACAATCCGCCCCTTCGTAAGGTCATACGGCGAAAGCTCAACTCGCACCTTATCGCCCGGTACGATGCGGATGAAATGCTTCCGCATCCGGCCAGCCACGTGCGCCATCACGATGTGTCCACCCTCGATTTCCACGCGGAACCGAGTGTTGGCGAGGGCTTGCGTCACAACGCCTTCGACCTCGAGCGCTTCTTCCTTCTGTTTTGTCATACGTTTTTCGCCTGCGTTGTCGTGTCGCGGCCGGGACTCCGCCGCATTGCCCGACAAAATCGTCGCCTTAGTCGCCGGTACAATCCTATAATCCTAGCATCACTCGGGTGCGCCGGTCCAGCGTCATTGCGGGTTCCGGGTGGGAATGGCCGGAGTTGCCCGCTGGCAGGCAGCTTAAGCGGTTGTATCGATAATTCGGGCCGCAAATCCCTCCGCCCTTGCGCTAGCTAGGGCGAATTGTGCCGAGAACTGTGGCGCTGACGTCTGTCGATTATCACGCTTTACGGTACAGTTGATAGATAGCAATTGGGCTCGGGTCGACGTTCGATGCCAATGTGGCCGAAGTACAGTCGGGTCGAACTGTTTTTTTTCGTTTTGCCTGTTAGTTGCCCGCCGTCGCAACTGGGCACACTACTCGTATACTATTCACTTCAGCCCGCAGCTTAGCGTGAGCACTTCCGAATTCTCTCAAGTGTCGAGCAGCGAACGGCCTGGGTCTGGCTCTGTGGACGCGGAGCAGGTCGAACGCGCAAAGCGTGAGATTCAAAGTCTCGTTCAAGAGATCGCAGAGCTCTCGCGCACGGAAATTGCGCCCATCGATTTTTATAACGCGATGCTGAATAAGGTCGTCGCCGCGCTCGCAGCGCCGGGCGGCGCCGTTTGGACGATGGCCCCCTCCGGTGGTCTACAGCTCGCTTACCAAATCAACTTGCAACAGACGGGACTCATCGAAAACCAGGTCGGCCAACAACAGCATGGACGACTGCTGCGACAAGTCCTGCTCGGTCCCGATGGCGCGCTCATCGCCCCTCATTCTGGTACCGGCGAAGCAACCGATACCGACGAAAACGCCGCCGCGAATCCCACCGACTTCCTGCTCGTTCTGGCTCCCATGCGTAACGACCAGGGGCCGCAAGGCGTTTTGGAAATTTTCCAACGTTCCGGCGCGCGGCTCACCACGCAGCGTGGTTATCTCCGCTTCCTGTTACAGATTTGCGAATTCGCCGGCGACTTTCTCAAAGCGGGCCGGCTGCGCCATCTCTCCGAAAAACAAACGTTGTGGGAACAGCTCGAATCATTCACTCGCGCGGCACACGAAAAGCTCGACGTGCGCGAAACCGCGTACACGATCGCCAATGAAGGTCGACGGCTTATTGCGTGCGACCGCGTTAGCGTTGCAATCAAGCGCGGCAGCCGCTGCCCAATTGAAGCGGTCAGCGGTCAGGATACGTTCGACAAGCGTTCCAATGTCACGGTGATGCTCGGCAAACTCGCCGCCGCCGTGGTGAAGACCGGCGAAGACCTATGGTTCACCGGCGACACCTCGGATATGGCGCCCCAGGTCGAGGCGGCCTTGGATACGTACGTCGATGAGTCGCACACGAAAGCCATCGCGATCCTGCCGCTCACCGAACCGCAAGATGAAGAAGCCAAGCACGCCGAAGACGGCGAAGATATCGATCCGCCCCGCGTCATCGGCGCGCTCATCGTCGAGCAAATGGTCGACAGCCGCACGCCGGAAGGCTTCCTGCAACGTGTCGAAGTCGTCCGAACTCATAGTGCAACCGCGCTAACGAACGCTCTCGAATACGAAGGGCTCTTCCTGATGCCGCTGTGGCGGTTCTTGGGAAAAGGCACAAAATTCTTCCGCGGTCGCACGTTGCCGAAAACGCTGGCGGTCATCGCCCTTATCGTGGGCGCGCTCTCGCTGCTTTGCTTCTACCCCGCCGAGCTCAAACTCGAAGGCGAAGGCCATCTCAAACCGAAGATCCGCAAGAACGTATGGGCCGAAGTCGATGGCAAAGTCGAACAAGTTAATGTCGACCACGATTCGAAAGTTTCGAAAGGCGAAGTCCTTCTAGTTCAGCGCAGCCAGGAACTGGAAGAAAAGATCGCGGCAGCCGAAGGCGAACTGCATAAGAACCAAGCCAAGCTCAACTCGGCGCAAAGCGAACTGTTCGACAACAAGGACCTGAACGAAACGGAGAAATCGCAAAAGCTGCGCGATGTCAAGGAATTCAGCGAGTCGGTGAAGAGCTATCAAGAGCAGCTAAAGCCCATGTACGAGAAGAAGCAATTGCTCCAAATCACGAGCCCAATCGATGGCCGGGTCGTTACCTGGAACGTTAAGGATCGCCTGCTCAATCGTCCTGTGACGCGCGGCGAAAACCTGCTCGAAATTGCTGATCCCGCCCGCGATTGGGAGCTCGAAGTGCAGATGCCTGAAAAACGGATGGGCCACATTGCCGAAGCGGCCGCGCAGTCTAAAGGCCCGCTGACCGTGACGTTTTTCCTGGCAACCAATCCTTCCAAAGAGTTCACCGGCAAGATCGAGGAAATCGAGCGGAGCGCCGAAGTTCGCGGCGAAGAGGGAAACACCGTGCTGGTCCGCGTGGCCTTGGACCAACAAGAATTACGCAAAGCGGTCGCCGAGCCAAAGATCGGCGCCGGCGCCACGGCCAAAGTCCACTGCGGAAAACGTCCCCTGGGATATGTTTGGTTCCACGACCTCGTGGATTTCGTTCGCGCCAAGATCTTGTTCCGAATCATGTAACAGGAAATCCTCGGCAGCTCGGTCGGTTGTGGAAAAATGGAGAGTATTCCCATGAACAAGACTCGGCTTCCAATGGCCGCGCTGCTGCTTGCCGCGTTCGCAACTCCCGTTTTCGCACAGGTCAGTTCCGCGGGGCCCGTAAGCGACCCCGTGATCTCCGGCTTGGTGAAGGTGGCCGATGAAATCAAGTTGCCCGCTAAAGAAGCAGGCGTCCTGTTGCAACTCGGTGTGCAAGAGGGGAACCAGGTCCGCAGCGGTCAAGTGATCGGCAAGATCGACGACAGCCAGCCACAGATGCAAAAGAAGGCCGCCGCCGCCGCTTACCAGGGAGCTTACAATCGCTGGAAAGAGGATGTCGAAATCCGCTTCGCTCAAGCTCAAGCCGCCGTGGCTCAGGCCGATTACGAGCAAATGGTGGAAAGTAACAAAATCGCGGCAAAGTCTATCACCGAAACGGAAGTCCGCGGCAAAAAACTCGAATGGGACAAGGCGATTCTAGGAGCAGAGAAATCTCGCCACGATCAAGTCATCGCTAAATTCGAAGCTCTAAGTAAACAGGCCGAGTTGGACGCCGCAGAGCAGGCCATTCAACGCCGCGTCATCACGGCTCCTTTTGACGGTGTGGTCGAAGAAATCAAACGCCATCAGGACGAATGGGTCCAACCGGGCGACACGATTCTCACCCTGCTCCGCATGGATTCGATGCACGTCGAAGGCGCCGTTGAGCAAAGCAAATACGATCCGAACGAAGTGACCAACTGCGCCGCCACAGTCGAAGTTGAAATGGCCCGTGGGCGCAAAGCTACGTTCCAAGGCCGGATTATAAAAGTCAGCTCTGAGGTCCGCGCTGATGGCCAATACAACGTCCGCGCCGAAATCGCCAATAAACAAGACCATGGCTATTGGCTGCTTCGGGACGGCATGCCCGCCAGCATGACGATTCATCTCGGGACCGGCGCCGCCGGCGCGCCGGGGGTCAGCCGAGCGCGATAAGCACTTTGGCGGAGCATCATGGCCACACTTGCCGATAGCCTTGTCTCCAGCAGCTCGCGAAAGCTGCCGATCCGCAAGCGGCCCGATCTCCAGGCGCGGCGCCAGCGCTATCAAGGCCGGAACTATTGGGTCGTCAAAGACCCCGTCGGCCTACAGTATTACCGCTTCGAGGAAGAGGAGTACGCCATCCTGCAAATGCTAGACGGCGAGTCGAGCCTCGACGAAATCGCCGATCGCTTCGAAAGCGAGTTCCCGCCGCAAACGATCCGCACCGAAGAGCTGCAGCAATTCATCGGCATGCTCCATCGGAGCGGTTTGATAATTACCGATGCCCCCGGTCAAGGCCAGCAATTGGTCAAACGTCGCGCGGAAAAAACAAAACAGGAACGCCTCGCCACGTTCGCCAATATTCTTTCGCTGCGATTCAAAGGCGTCGATCCCGAGCGATTCTTTGATCTGATTTATCCGTATATTCGCTGGTTCTTCACTGTCACGGCCATGTGCGTGTGCATCACGATCGGCCTCGCCGCCCTGACGCTCATCATTGTGCAGTTCGATGTGTTCCACTCACGGCTGCCCGATTTCCACTCCTTCTTCAAGGCAAAAAACTGGCTTTGGCTTGGGCTCACATTGTGCGTGACAAAAATCCTGCATGAATTCGGTCACGGCCTGTCCTGCAAACACTTCGGCGGCGAATGCCACGAAATCGGAGTTATGTTCCTCGTGCTTACGCCGTGCCTTTACTGTAATGTTTCGGATTCCTGGATGCTCCCCAACCGCTGGCATCGCGCCGCGATCGGCGCGGCGGGCATGTACGTCGAGCTCGTGCTCGCGTCGATCTGCACGTTCATCTGGTGGTTCACTTCGCCTACGAGCCCCGTCAGCTACATTTGCCTCAACGTCATGTTCATCAGCTCCGTGAGCACGCTGATGTTCAATGCCAACCCGCTGCTGCGCTACGACGGCTATTACATCCTCAGCGACATCCTCGAAATTCCGAACCTGCGTCAAAAAGCGAGCACCATTCTCAACCGCAAGCTCGGCGCCTGGTGCCTCGGCCTCGAAGAGCCCGAAGATCCATTCCTACCGCAACGCAAGCAATGGTTGTTCGCCACGTACACGGTCGCCTCGGCGATTTATCGGTGGGTCGTCACATTCTCGATTCTGTACTTCTTGAATCGCGTGTTCCAACCATACGGCCTGAAAGTTCTTGGCCAGGCGATTGCTTTGGGCTCTATCTACGGCCTCGTTGGCCAGCCGCTGTGGAGCATGTACAAGTTTTTTAAAGTGCCCGGGAGGTTAGGAGACGTGAAACGCGCGCGACTATATGCCACCTTCGCTCTCATTGTGGCCGCGATTGTCGGCATCGGCATGATACCACTGCCGTTCCACGTCTATTGCCCGCTCGAAGTCCGCGCCCGCCAGGCCGACTCGGATTGGGTTTACGCCGAAGTCGATGGCATCCTGGAGAGCGTCCGTGTCCACCCTGGTCAGCAAGTGAAGAAAGGCGAGCTGCTTGCCCAATTGCGTAATATCGATACAGAAATCTCCCTCGCCGAGCTCACCGGTCAGAAGAATGTGCTTTCGACCCAGCTGGACGGCCTGCGATACGCCAGCTTTGACGATCACCGCGCTGCTGCTCAAATCGACCCCATCAGCAAGGCGCTTCGCGGAACCGAGAAGCAACTCGCCCAGCGACACATCGACCTGGAAAAACTGAACCTCGTCGCCCCGCGCGATGGCACCGTGTTGCCGCCGCCGATCGTCGAAAAACGTGGCGATGAAACTACCCGCTTGCCCACGTGGTATGGCTCGCCGTTCGATCCCGAAAACATCGGAGCCCGGCTCGTTACCGGCTCACCATTTTGCCAGGTCGGCGACCCAAAACGGTTGGAAGCTCGCCTGGTAATCGATCAAAACGACGTCGAGTTCGTCGTCCCTGGGCAAAAGGTCGAGATCATGCTCGACCAAACCGCCGACTACGTTTACACAAATTGCGAGATCGAGCAGATTTCGACGGAAGACCTGAAATCCACTCCCTCCCATCTTTCCAGCCTGCACGGCGGACCGCTTGCGAGCAAACCAGACGCCACCGGTGTTGCCCGACCGCTGAACCCAATTTTCGAAGCGATCGTCCCCTTGCCTGAGCAGGATCCCCACAACCTTCTCCGCCTGGGCCTTGTTGGAAAAGCAAAGATTACCGGTGCTCCCCAAACGCTTTTCAGCCGCATTTACCGCTACGCTGCTCACACGTTCAACTTCGAGTTGTAATCGGGCCGCGTTTGCACGCTTCAACCGCTCAACTCATCTTTGCAAGCACCCGCTCGCTTGATACTCTCCCGCCGCCGTGGGCCGCACTTGCCGTGGTCCCGTACAAGTCGAAGGCTATGGGACCGGAGCGATTGCCATGCTTGCCGAAAATCGGGCGAACTCGCCCGTGTCTTCCGTTGCCACGTATCCGTTGGTCGAAGACACCGCACCGGCCACCCTACTCTTTCGCCCTCGCGAGAGCGCCGCTCCCCAAACGAGCGCCCGAATCTGCCTCGCCGATCAAATCCGGTTCACGCTCCTGTTCTTGCCGATTGTTCTGATTGCGGTGCAATCGTACTACAAGTCAACCATTCTGCACGGATTAGGCACGATTTCTCCTGTCGGCGGCGATGCCATTTATTGGGGCGTGCGAGCGGTCTTGTTCGGCAGCTTCTTGTACATGCTGTTCGCAAAATCGCCGATAAGCATCGCCCGGCCCGACCGCCCTTTGGATCTTTACGCCGAAGAACGCAGCGCTCGAGATCCGCTCCTTGGCCTGCGTGGCCTGGCCTGCTTGAACGTATTCTTTGGCCACTGGTTTATGGTCGTTTTCGGTCCGGCGGTGCCCGCTCCGACCAGTGGTGAATATGCGCTTCGCACGGCGCTAAGCTTCTCCCCCTGGTGCGGCGTGTGGATGTTCTTCACTCTCTCCGGCTACCTGATGGGCAAAGGCTTTGTCACCGGCCGCCACTCGGTGGATCGTGCCGGACTTAAACACTTCTACAGGAATCGCGTGCTGCGAATATTTCCGATTTACTTCATCTCCATCTTCCTCGTGGCCGTGTTCGTTAACCCCACTTACCTCGATTTTCGCGAACCTAGCGCGGTACGCTGCTTTTTCGAAGCCGGGCTATTCGACCAGCAAACTGGCGGCGCCATCGGCGCACTGTGGTCCGTCAGCACTGAGTTCCAGTTCTACTTGCTAGCGCCATTGCTGTTTCTTCTCCTGTCGCAGTGTTTCAAACGCGACTTCACACGAGTTGCCTGCACAGTCGGCCTGTGCGTTGCGTTTGCGATTATCAAGCTGTCCATTTTGAAGCACGCGCCCCAACATTGGTTGCCCCGGATCTATATGCCGCTCTTGCTGAATCTGGACTGCTTCATCGCCGGCATGACCACGGCCTTCACGGTCAACGGATTACTGAAAGCCAAGCGCTACGTTCCTTATGGCTTAACACTGGGAATTGTCGCCACGGTCCTCGCCCAGGTGGTGTACTCGACATGGTCCTTCCATGAGATGTGCGCCTATGAAGGATTTCCTGGCAGTTCGACACGGTTTCACTACCTCGCCTGCGCACCCGGCGTTACCACGCTTTTGACCTGTCTCATCATCGGCCTGTTCGAACTTTCGCGGCGAAAAAGCGGCCGCAGCAATTTCGCCTGGCGCGTTTCGACCACACTCGGCGTGCTAACTTATTGCCTCTACGTGTTTCACGAACCCGTGCTCCTCTCGTTGCGAAAGTTGGCCCCGCCGACGCTCACCATCGAATGGTCGCTGATCGCCTGCCCATTCGGATTACTGGTTTCCATCGCCGTCGCGTACATTTTTTATTACTTCGTTGAATTGCGATTCGATAAAATCCGCAAGTGATGGCGAATTGACAGTTGGCCGCGCTGGCAATGCCAGCACTCGCGGCCATTTCTCGCTCTAGGCTATTTTCGCCGCAATTCCTAGAATCCGCCGCATGTTGCGCCGAGATTCTCTAGCCCAGCGATCCCATTTCCAGCTCCGAACTCAAACGCGCGCCGGCGGCATCCAGCGCAAACTCCTGATCTTCTTCCTGCTGCTCGCGATCGTCATCGCTCTCTTGCCGACGATCATCGCCAAAACGCCGCTCCGCAACTCGTTGCTCTCGGCCGCCATTCCTGGCAATTCAATTCACGCCTCGATCAGCGGTGCGTCGCTCAGTTGGATCTCGGGCCCTGCTCTCTCCGGCATTCAACTCAACGATGCGGCCGGCAATCCCTTGCTAACTGCCGATGCGATCACCCTCGACCGTACGCCACTCAAACTGCTCACCAACTTCCACGATTGCGGCGTCATCTCAATCAATCGGCCGCAAGTTTTTCTAAAGCTGCGTCCGAACGGCAGCAACCTCGAAGACACGCTTCAACAACTGCTTTCGGAAGTTAACTCAAAAGCAGCGCCCGCCGCCGAACAATCTACGTACCGCGCTCCGTTTGTGTACGCCATCCAACTTGTCGACGGCACAATCACCATCGAAGACCCCACGACCGGACGCGCAAGCCGCATCGATCATGTGAACTTGCAATACGATTGCCACGGGGCAGCCGGTGGCCTCGGGAACGGATCGCTCGCAGGTCAATTAGCGGTCGCGGGCCCCAACGGCTCCGCGATACCTGCCGGGCACTTCGCCCTTATGCTCAAACCGAACGGCAATCGTCACGAGTTGTCGCTTCAGGCCGAAAGCCTTGCCCTGGCGACGTTGCAGCCGTTGCTCGACCGTTTCGCCCCCGGCAATCAAATCGCCGGCGCGCTGGCAGGTACGGGCACCGCAACCTGGTCCGACTCGGCCAGCCCTCCAAACGACGTCACCACCCAAGGCACGTTCGCGATCGATCAGCTCGAAGCCGTCTCGCCGCGATTGTCTGGCGACCATATCCGTCTCGCGCGCGTCGAACTGCCGTGGCGAATTACAGCGCAGTCTACCGGTCTAACAATCGAAGAACTCGGGTTAAAAACCGATGTCGGCCAACTCGCAGCACGTGGCCGGCTCGATCCCGCGGGCCTCGTCTCACAAACCGCAAATGCCAATTGGGCGCCACTGAGCGGCAACAACGATCTGGAGGTAAAAGGTGCGGTCGATGTCGCGCGACTGGCCGCGATGCTCCCGCACGCGTTGCAGATTCGCCAAGATACGACAATCACTTCAGGCTCAATCGACCTGGTGGGCCGCATTCAGCCAACAGCCGCCGGCCAATCGATCACAGGCTCGATCCACACAGGGCAAATCGCCGCCACGCGCGGAGGCAAACCGTTCACCTGGGACGATCCGGTAAACGCCAATTTCGCGATCAGCCGTTCGGCGAGTGCGATCGCGCTCGATAAGCTTCAATGCGACTCGAAGTTCTTGCACGTCGAGGCCGCCGGCACCATCCAAAAGCTCAATGCCGAAGCCAAGTTCGACCTGAACAGCTTGGCGGCTCAGCTCACTAATTATCTCGATCTTCGTCAAATTCAACTTGCCGGCACCGGCACCGCGCAAATCACTTGGCAGCTCTTGGAAGGCAACAAATTCTCGGCCACCGCGAAGAGTGATCTGTCTCAACTTCGCGTCGCGTTGAGCGATAACGCCGCCTGGTCCGAGCCACAGCTCGAAGTCCGCGCCGCAGCCTCGGGCGTCCTGGATGCCGCTTCACATCGACCCACACAGATCGATGCCGCGCAGCTCCAAGTCAATGGCCAAGGGGATCAACTGGATGCCCACCTCGCCAGCCCGGTCGCAATCACAAACAACGCAGCGTGGCCAATCGCCGTCAAGTCCACCGGCAGCATCGCTCGCTGGTTAACCCGCGCGAAACCATGGGTTACGACCGCCGGTTGGCAAATTGATGGCGCCAGCGAAATCACTGCCAACATCGTCGCAGCAAACACCCAACTCGACGTTACTGACACTAAAATTACCGTCGACAACTTACAAGCCAGCTCCGCGGGCTGGAACGTGAACGAACCGCGCGTCGAATTCGCAGGCGATGTCCATCTCAATCGCACGAGCGGCGAAATCGTCGCCAACTCGACACAGCTTGCCAGCAGCACCATCTCTGTGGCCGCAAAAGATCTTCACTTCGCAACGGGCGAACGCGGCATCGCTCAACTCACGGGCGTCGCGGCATTTCGGGCCGATGTCGCCCGCCTCGCCTCGTGGCGCGCCCGGACCAACGACCCCGTCCAATACCGACCCACAGGCGAATTCACCGGCAACATCCGCTTCGCTCAGCAATCGGGCCACATCACGGGCGAAGTTTCCGCCACAGGCCAAAACCTAATCCTCACTAGCACTTCTGGAAGCCCTCTCCCTCCGGGAGAGGCTGGGATGAGGGCGCCTTCATCCTCTGCCTCTAAAACCATCTGGCAAGAACCGCGCCTCACTCTCCACGCCCTAACCAACTACGACTCCACGACCGATCGCGCCACCTTCGACCAACTCCAAATCCAATCGAACACGCTTCAAGCCAGCGCCTCCGGACAAGTCGATCGCGTTACCACTGCCGCGCAATGCAACGTCAACGGCGCGCTCAATTACGACCTCGACCAGCTTTCCCCTCTCCTCCGCCCCTATATCGGCGAAGGCATCCAGCTCAACGGCCGCGAGCAAGCTCGCTTCGTCGTCGCAGGCCAACTGCTCGATTCATCCAGTCCCTCTGTCCTCAAACTCCAGCCCGTAAGCTACGCTGGCCGACCCCCAGCCCCCAGCCCTCAGTCCCCCTCCTGGTCTCGTCGCATCCACGCTCAGTTCGAGTTGCCCTGGAACGGCGCTAACGTTTACGGCCTCCCTGTCGGTCCCGGCAAACTAGCCGCGACGCTTGGCGATGGTGCGCTGCAAATTGCTCCCATCTCTCTTTCCGTTGGCGAGGGTCAGCTCAAGCTCGCGCCAAACATTCGCTTCGATCCCGAACCCGCCCTGCTCACGATGCCCGCCGGCCCGGTCATCACCAACGTTCATATCTCACCCGAAGTCAGTGAAGCGATGCTCAAGTTTGTCGCCCCGGTTCTCTCTGGTGCGACTCAAAGCGAAGGCCAGTTTTCACTGCAGATCGATGGCCTCCAGGCGCCGTTGGCAGACACCAAGAAAGCAGCCAGCTCCGGCATGCTGACCGTCCACTCCGTTCGCGTCGTGCCGGGCCCAACCACCGAGCAATGGGTCGGCCTCGCCCAACAAGTTCAAGCCCTCATCAAGCGCACCGACGCCTCAACTTCATCCACCGCCACACTCCTGCAAATTCGCGACCAGCAGGTGAACTTCAAAGTCGTCGACGGCCGCGTCTACCACCAAAACATCGAATTCCAAATCGGCGACGTCATCATGCGGTCGCAGGGCTCCGTCGGGCTCACCGATGAAACGATCTCGCTCACGTTGCAAATCCCCGTTCAAGACGACTGGGTCGCCAAAAACCCAATCCTCGCCGGACTCAAAGGCCAAACTCTGCAAATACCCGTCTCGGGCACGCTCAAACAACCGCAAATGGATAAGCGTGCTCTTGCCAATATCTCGGGCCAGTTGATTCAAAACGCCGCCGGCAGCCAGATCAACAAAGCGCTCGACAAGT
>DATBAY010000568.1:0-2810 GCA_036271295.1 Lacipirellulaceae bacterium
CGATGGGGCATGAACAAAGGCATAGGTAAACAGCCGCCACACTTGGCCGCTGGACCAGATCGCGGCACTGTCGAATTGCAGCCAGAGCAAAACAGACCCGGCTCCGAACGCTACCAGAATCGCGGCGAGAATCGCAGCCGCCACATGGATCCCCACGAGCATCGTGGTCACATCGACAGGATATCGACCCATCCACGCAACCGGCCGATAATCATCGGACGTGGTGACCCCGAACATATTTTCAATTAATGCCGCTCGCAGTTCTTGCGCAAGTGAAACGAGAGACGGCGTGATCTCACATTTGGTCATTCGTATTTCCTCGGTATTCGTCCGTGTGCAGCGAGGCGCTGTAGCCTCGACGAAGGCAGATTCGTGGTTAAACTGGACGGTTTCGTTCGATGAAGAATCTCGCGCCCGCCATATTCCCGCCAAAGGGGATCGGTGATGCAAAGCCCTCCAACAAGGCTGTGCTCGATTGGGTGCACGAGATCGCGACGCTGACACAACCCGAGAACATCTTCTGGTGCGACGGGTCGGAGCGCGAACGCGAATTTCTGATAACTGAGTCGCTCAAGCAAAACGTCCTGATCGAGCTGAATGAGAAGAAAGTTCCGCGCTCGTATTTGCACCGGTCTAGCCCGAACGACGTCGCGCGTGTCGAGCAGTTCACTTTTGTCTGCACGCCAACAAAAGAGGAAGCCGGGCCGACAAACAATTGGGCTGAGCCGGGAGAAACCTACGCGAAACTTCGGGACCTGCTCAGCGGCGCGATGCGCGGGCGCACGATGTTCGTCATTCCCTACATGATGGGCCCGGCGGATTCGCCGCTGACCAAGATCGGTTTCGAGATCACCGATTCCAAATATGTCGTGCTCAGCTTGAGGATCATGACGCGGATGGGCGAAATCGCCCTAAGACGGCTCGGCGATGATCCGAATGCAGAATGGAACCGCGGCGTGCACTCGTTGCTGGATGTAAATCCGGAGCGCCGGTTCATTTGCCATTTTCCGCAGGACAATACGATCATCTCAGTCGGCTCAGGTTATGGCGGCAACGTTTTGTTGAGCAAAAAGTGCCTGGCCTTACGTATCGGCTCGTATCTGGCGCGAAAACAGAATTGGATGGCGGAGCACATGCTGATCCTCGGCGTGGAGTCGCCGCAAGGGCGCAAACACTACGTAGCTGCTGCATTCCCCAGCGCATGCGGCAAGACGAATTTCGCGATGCTCATTCCGCCCGCGCATTTCAAGGGCTGGAAGGTGACGACGGTTGGGGACGACATCGGTTGGATGCGAATCCGGGACGGCCGCTTGTACGCAGTTAATCCGGAGAACGGCTATTTCGGCGTCGTGCCCGGAACGAGTCATAAATCGAATCCGAACGCGATGCGATCGATCGCGCACGACACAATTTATACCAACGTGGCCCTCACCGACGACGGCGACGTATGGTGGGAGGGCAAAGATGGCGAACCGCCCGCACATGCGATTGACTGGCGCGGAAACGACTGGACACCGCAATCAAAAGAAAAAGCCGCGCACCCGAATAGCCGGTTCACGACGCCAATGCGCAACAATCCGGCTCTTGACCCCGACGTCGAGAAAGGTGAAGGCGTGCCGATCAGCGCAATTATTTTCGGTGGTCGTCGCAGTGATACCGCGCCGCTGGTTTACCAAGCGTTCGATTGGAACCACGGCGTATATTTAGGCGCGACGATGGCTTCGGAAACCACCGCAGCCGCCACCGGTGCCGTAGGACGAGTGCGGCGCGATCCAATGGCGATGCTGCCCTTCTGCGGATACAACATCGGCGATTATTTTCAGCACTGGCTCGATATTGGAAAGCAACTCACCAATCCACCGCTGATTTTTAACGTGAATTGGTTTCGCAAAGGCGCCGACGGAAAATTCCTCTGGCCCGGTTTCGGTGAAAACATGCGCGTGCTCAAATGGATCATCGACCGGTGCGAGGGAAGCGGTGGTGCACTCGAGTCGCCGATCGGCTGGCTGCCTAGCCCGCACGATCTCGATCTGGCCGAGCTAGACATCGATCACAATGCCGTTGACGAACTCCTTGGCCTCGATCACGAGGAATGGCAAAAAGAGATCGCCGCGCACAAAGAATTTTTCGATTCGTTAGGCGGCGTGGTGCCGGAAGTATTGCAAAAACAGCGCGAGCAACTAGCCGCGGGGTTTGAAATGTAGGGGACGCTTCACGTTTCCGGGGAGCGCACGCGGCCCGCGTGCCTTTTTCGGCCGCTGGCCGACCGGAGCACGCCAGCGGCGCGCGCTCCCCGGAATGTTGCGAACCGCTTGACTCACAGCGAATATTTCCAGTGGGTTCGAAGATCGGGAACAAAGAGCGGGTTGTCCCGCCGGCGCCGAATGATTGCATTGAGATTCGCGGCGCACGACAGAACAATCTTAAAGGCATCGATGTCGATCTTCCGCTGGGAAAATTGACCGTCATCACCGGCCCGAGCGGCAGCGGCAAATCGAGCCTGGCATTCCAAACGATTTACGCTGAGGGCCAGCGACGTTACGTCGAAACGTTCAGTCCATATATGCGGCAGTTCCTCGATCGAATGGACAAGCCGCGCGTTGACGACATCCGGGGCATTCCGCCCGCAATCGCCATTGAGCAGTCGAACCCCGTCAAGAGTTCCAGATCAACCGTCGGCACAATGACGGAGATCAACGATTATTTGAAACTTCTGTGGCCGCGCCTTGCTCACGCGTTCTGTCCGAGTTGTGGTCGTGAAATTCGCCCCGAAACAGCGCAATCGATTGCGGAGCAGGTTCTGCGTGACT
>DATBAY010000569.1:0-4126 GCA_036271295.1 Lacipirellulaceae bacterium
GAATGCGGCGGGCGACCGTTGCATGCAAGATCCTAGCGACGATAAAGGCTCCCACTAGGGTCGCCAGGAAGATAACGGCCGCGAGCACGCCGTAGGGAATCCAAAAAATGACGTCGCGGCCTAGCTCGCGAACATTTGCGATTGCCGGTTCAAAGTTCCAAGGCGATGGACGCGACACTTTGATTTGGTTTACCACCGCGACGACGTCGCGCGTCTTGCGTGCTAGATCACCGGCCCACGTTTTGTAATCCTCGTCGTCTGTTTCGCCGCCCAGAAATACGACTCCTTGATCCACTTTAACTTGCGGCGATTCAAACCAACCGGTCGCCGTCAGTATCTTTTCCAGCCGGGCGACGATTTCGTCGACGCGCGCAACAGGCTTCACTTCGACTACGGAGGACGCTTCCGTTTTTCTTCTTAGTCGCGCCTTCTTCACTCTGCAGCACCGGCCCGGGAGCGGTTGGCGTTACTACCTGAGCTAACGCTGAAGCGACTAAATCCGCATTCGCGCACATTACAATCGCAATCCGCAGTGCGAGAAGTGTGGGGTATTTTCGCATAATTGGTTGAGGCGTTGCCAACGGCAGTCATTCCTTCGAGTTGTGTTGTTCTTCGCTTAACACGGTGATTACGTCCTGATAACGCTGCTCGACGACATTCCGATCCGACTGCTCCTTAATTCCGTCCTGACTCCCACGATGCACCGCTTCGGCTTGTCGCCGCAGCGCGCCTCGAAAATCCTCATTGCAAACATGGCCCGCGACGGCGCGCAGTGTTTCCAACAGCCGAATTGTCACCGACGCATTTTCGCGAGAAGCTTGGCGGATCTGGTCGAACGCCGCATCGACGATGCCGGCGATGGTCGACACATCGGTTACAACCCGCAGGTGGCCCGCATCATCATGACGGAAACGGGAGGGGAAATCGCGGTTGGAAAGCGTGCACAGCGCGGCTCCCAGTCGGTCGACGCAATTAATGGCGGTGTTCGGGTCGTTAATCCCCGGCGACAACGCGCGAACCGCAATTTCAACTAATTGATCAATTGCAAACTCCACGTCCTGCGAGAGAGTGCGGCGCGAACCAAAATAGAATCCATCGCATACTTCCTTTGTGACTTTGTCATTGATTTGATCGGGCGGCCATGCTCTTACCAGAAGATCGCCTTCGAAGCAGAACTTCCCAGGCCGTACATCGACCGAAAACAGGCAGTTATTGTCGACCGCCAATTTCAAAAGCTTGTTTACGTCGATTGCTTGTAGGTAGTCGCTTCGCGGAGATCGAATCGGTACAGAATCTTGCTCGAATGTGGCCGGTAGTTGCAACTCGGACGCGTCGTCGGAAGGATTGTTTCCTAGCTGTTGCGGATACAGCTTGTCGATCGCTCCTCGCAATTCATTGCTGACCGTGGCGATCACGTTCTCCGCTTGGATCGATTCGGCCGAGTGATGAATGAAGTAGATCAGCACTCCAACGCTGGCGAGCGCCAGGAGTAGCCCGACCGTTACGGACATGTGAGGGACAAATTGTTCGCTTTCAGTTCCGTTCACAGTTCGCAGAACGAGCAGGCAATAGGTGAACGTGGCGATGAACGTTCCGATTGCAACCTGATTGCCGCGATCGCGCATGAAGTTGCGCAGCAGCCGCGGACCAAATTGCGACGACGCCAGTTGAAGTGCCACAATCGTGATCGAAAACGTGACGCTGGCAATCGTCATCATCGACGCCGCCACGGTGGAGAGCACGGCTCGCGAGCCCTCGGGGCCGCGGGAGAACGTCCACCCTAGAGAAGTCACCCAATTTTGGTGTGGGTTAGCTTTATCGAGTTGGATCATCACCAACGACAAAACGACGGCGCCTGCAACCATGACCGTTGGCAAAAACCAAAAGCTATCGCGAAGCTTCTCCCAAGTGTTGTCAAACCATAGTTTCAAATCGGACTTTCAATTATTTGGATTTAAATGAATTGCTGTTTTGGTCACCGGAACCACGACGCAGCAGACGCCAAGCAGATCGAATAATGCACATTCGATGCCCAATCTTTGGGTAGCCGATTGATCTGCTAAATAGCCGTGTTTATGCGGTAATTGCGGGCAATCGGCCGCCAATGTAACGCTTGGTGCTGCATTGAATGGGTGCGGCACATAACTTGCGATCCGCAGCCTGGATTCGCGAGGCGTGAAAACTATCTGACGAAGATTCAAAGTGACTGCCAATCGAAATCCCTCGTGCCACATGCGAATTGTCCCCGCGAGCTTAGCGCTGATCGGTTGTGGCGTGTCGTTGTATCTGGGACTTTACCAGTACGGCGCAATTGCCCACATCTGGGAGCCGTTTTTTGGCGGCGGGAGTGCCACAGTCTTGCACGCCGGCGTACTCGAACCATTGAGTCGAGCATTAGGTTTTCCGATTCATGATGCCATTCTTGGTTCGCTCGCGTACGGTGTGGAAATGGTGTTCGCATTGCTCCAAAACCGCGAGGGGGGAGTTCGTGCGAAATTGTTCACCACGGCCTATTGCGTGGTCGTGATCGGAATGGGTCTGACGAGCATCGTCCTGGTGATCCTGCAAGGCACTGTGTTTCACGCGTGGTGCACGCTTTGTCTAGTGTCGGCCGCGATTTCAGAGGCGATAGTCCTGGTTTCGTACAGAGAGTTCGAAAAGCTGATCACACTGTGGCCGATCGTGACGCGCATGCCAGAGTCGAAGTAATTGCGATTACCCGATAACCTGCACGTGGTGACTCCCGCCAAAGACTTTTGACACATGGAAAGCAAATAATCATGGCCGCGCCGAAGCAAGCACCCGGAGCTCCCGGTGAAACACCTCATTGGACATCCTCCGCAAAAACGGGAGTGGGCACTGCGATTGGAACCGAGAGCCTGTTGTGGTTCACGCTTAGCCACGCGGTCGTGACGGAAGTTTACTACGCGTTCGCAGACAACCCCTGTTTGCGTGGCATGGGTTTCGTCGTTACCGACCGGCACGAATTCATTTCCGATGAGCTACATGACGT
Source organism: Lacipirellulaceae bacterium (assembly GCA_036271295.1). GTDB lineage: Bacteria > Planctomycetota > Planctomycetia > Pirellulales > Lacipirellulaceae > JABDGM01. The sequence continues at coordinate 3,014 of DATBAY010000569.1, forward strand.
CGACTCCAAGGTCAGCTACCTGGCCGAGGGCGTGCCCGCATTTCAGGTCGAGAATCGCTGCCAACGTGGACGATTTGTGATTCAAAAGACGATTCTCACTGATCCGCGGCGCTCGGTGTTGCTGCAAGAAGTTCAATTTACGCCATTGCAGAGCGAGCTTAAGGACTACTCGCAGTACCTGCTCGCCGCTCCCCACTTAGGTGACCGAGGCGCAGGCAACACGGCGTGGATTGACGAATTCAAAGGCATGCAAATGCTGTTTGCTAAGCGGCCGGGCTACTCGATGGCTCTCGCCTGCTCGATTCCATGGCTTAAACGCTCGGTCGGGTTTGCCGGCGCTTCCGACGGACGACTCGATCTCGAGCAGCACAAGCGAATGGACTGGGAGTACGATCGCGCCGAGGAGGGGAATGTCGTTCTCGCCGCAGAAATTAACTTGGCTGCGTGCGAGGGCCATTTCGTGGTAGCGGCCGGTTTCGGTCGCAACGAATACGAAGCGGGGCACCGCGCCCGAGCGAGCTTGCTGCAAGGATTCGATTCCGCCCGCGAACGCTTTTTGGCCGATTGGCAAAAATGGCAGGCTGGTTTGGTCCCCATCGAAGGCTCGAAGCAGAACGCTCAAAATATGTACAAAATTAGCGCTGCCGTAATGCGGACGCATGAATCGAAACAGTTTCCCGGTGGCATCGTGGCCAGCCTCGCAATCCCTTGGGGCGCCTCGAACGGCGATCGGGACGAAGGATATCATCTCGTTTGGCCGCGCGACATGATTCAAACCGTCAGCGGACTGCTCGCCGTCCGTGGCCACGAGGATGCGCGTCGCGTGTTGTTTTATTTGCACGTTACGCAGGAAGCCGACGGGCATTGGCCCCAGAACATGTTTGTGGACGGCCACCCGAGCTGGACAGGCGTGCAATTGGATGAAACGGCTTTCGTCATACTCCTCGTATCGCTGGCGAGGCGCGAGGGCGCGTTGAATGACGATAATCTTAAATCGCTGTGGGAGATGGTGCGTAAAGCCGCAGGTTATTTGGTCCGCCAGGGACCAGTCACGCAACTCGACCGATGGGAAGAACAAGCTGGTTACTTCACTTCGACGATTCCCGTTGAAAT
>DATBAY010000570.1:0-6103 GCA_036271295.1 Lacipirellulaceae bacterium
AGCCGGCACAGTTTGTCGCGTAAAGCTGACCAAAATCAGCGATCTGTTCGGGAGTGACAGGCAGATCGGCTTGATCGGGCTTGCCCGACAGATTGCAACCGGCCGCGCTCAACAGAATCAGGGCAGCCATGGCGCGCCGCCGCAACCCGGATCGGATGCTGCAACTGCTATTGAGCGGATGATAATACACGATCGCACTTCGTCCCGCGCCTAATTGGCTACAAATTCGGCTCGTTGACCTTCGCCCGCTGGTGGAATGTAGACTTCTTCCGAACGTGAGATAACGATCGCTGCCACGACGCCAAACACAAATTGTGAAGCGACAAACCACGGCCAATCGACTCGCTCTTGGAGAACTGGATTCATGATGCCCATCATTCCATAACTCAAAGCAGACCATAGCAGCGGCATGAGCAGACCGCCCCAAGCAAGCGTTCCCGAGATTTTTGGCGCGCGCGGCAACACGATCGCAAACGCTAATCCAAAGCTGAGCGAAAGGATTGCGTGAACGACGAGCGCTGCCACGAACCAATTCGGGTGATACGCTTCTAACATCTCAGCTGTTGGCTGGGTTCCTTCGCGTGTCGCCATCGCCGCGAGCAAGTTGACCGGATACCAAATCCCGTGACCCACCGCGAGGCTCCACAGGATAGCGGGAATCGGCATCGCCAATCCGCCGACGGCACCTCCTACCAGGCCTGCCAGGATTCGACCGCGATTTTCGAACAGCATGAATACAATCGCGGCGACGACGCCGAAAATCAATTGCGAGATCACAAACCAAAACCAGGCGACGCCATCGCGGACCGCCGGATTCATCACGCTGAAAGCTACATAACTGGCGGCGGTCCACAACAGCGGCATCAGCAGCGCTCCCCAAGCGAGCGGCTTGCGAAAATCGGGCAACATCGGCAATAAGACGCCGTAGATCAAGCCCAGGACGAGCGACACCACGATATGAATAAGGATGCCGGCGAGCAGCAGCCCGGGATTGAACTGCTCGAGTTCACTTGCGCTCATACCGCCAACACCCGGAATCACCATGCCGGCCAACAGATTTACGGGCCACCAAATCCCATGACCGCTCAACAATCCATACACAAGCACCGGCAACGGCATCAGCAAACCACCGACGAAACCACCTTTGACCCCGGCCGACACGGGATGGACTTTCACCGGCAGCCGCAACCGATAGCCGGGCAGACCATGGCGCAGCCGCTGGACTTCGCCAGGAGCAGGAACGATTGGCTGCGGCCGAAGCGATGGTGCGACGCGAGGCTCGTGCCAGTGGCCGCGGCCGGGCAACAGCTGCGAGATCCACATTCCCAAACCGACGACGAACACGACGACACCAACCAGCAGAAACGCCAGGCTCGCCGCGAGGCCCATCGCCATCAGTGCGATCCCCAGGGCCAGCACCAAAGGCGCCACCGTTGGTTTCGGCATTTCGATCGTCGGCGACGATGCGGAAGTATCCACAGAGTGTGATTCGTCTGTCATGCCCCGCCACTCCGGCTAGCTACATAAACCACCAGGAACACGACAATCCAAACGGCGTCGACAAAGTGCCAATACCAGGCGACCAGCTCAACGCCGTCGCGAAACTTTTCTGTCAGCTCGCGTCCAAAAGATAAGGCCAGGACGATCAGCATGGCGAGTACACCGATAGTGACGTGCAGACCATGGAAGCCGACGAGCGTGTAATAGGTCGACCCAAACAGATTGCGGCCAATCGTGAGATGGTGATCGACAATGAGGGTGCGCCACTCGACCGCGGTACCCAGTAGAAACAAAACTCCGAGCGCCGCCGTTCCCGCCAACAGCAGAGCGAAACGCCGCCGCTGTCCGCGCTTGAGCGACCGCTCGGCAAAATGAATCACCACGCTGCTCGACAAAAGGCAGATCGTCGTGGCGATTACCAGCGGGAGCGACAACGCTTGAGCCGGCGTGGGGCCAACCGTGTCCTTGCCCATGAACGCCACGTAGGTGGCGATCAGCGTGCAAAAGAACGCGACTTCCGAAAGCAAAAAGCTCGCCATTCCCCATTGGGCTGGCTTGAGCATTCGCTCCGGCGCTATCGGCGGCGGTACGGGCAGTTCGCTGGCAGGTTGTGTCATGGCAATTGTTTTAGATTCAAATCGAGCAAGTTATTCGTACAACCAGTCGGGGTCTTCGGGATGTTTCAGATCCCACAAAGGTCGACGGCTGTGTACGGTCGGCACTTCTTCGAAGTTATATGAGGGTGGCGGCGAGGTCGTCATCCATTCCAGCGTCCAGGCATCCCACGGGTCGTCGCCGGCCGGTTTGCCTTTCCACAACGAAGTAATAAGGTTGTAGACCAAGATCGCGTAACTTGGCGCCTGAATGAGTGCGCCAAGCGTGCTGAGCTGGTTCCAAATCTCCCAACCGTGGCCTGCATCGTACGTATAAATCCGGCGTGGCATCCCGAGCACGCCCGAGATGTGCATCGGACCAAACGTGAGAATGAATCCGATATACAACAGCCAGAATTGCCAGCGAGCGAGCCGCTCCGACAGCATTCGGCCCGTCACTTTTGGGTACCAATAATGAATACCAGCAAACGTACCGAAGAGCGTGCCGCCGATCAGCACCCAATGGAAATGACCCACCACAAAGTAGCTATCCGAAAGTTGGAAATCGAACGGCGCAGCGCCGAGCATAATCCCGGTCAGGCCACCAATGAGGAACATCGACAAAAAGCCAAATGAAAATAGCATGGGCGACGCGAAACGAATCCGCCCGCCGTACATGGTCGCCAGCCAGTTGAAGAATTTGATCCCCGTGGGGATCGATACCAAAAACGTGGCCACGGCGAAAAACAGATCCGGCATGCGTCCCATCCCGACGCAAAACATGTGATGTGCCCACACACTCAAGCTAATGAAGGCGATGCCCATCGTGGCCGCGGCCATGAACTCGTAGCCAAACAGCACTTTGCGCGAGAACACCGGGATAATTTCCGAGACCATACCAAACACCGGCAGAATCAAGATGTAAACCTCTGGATGGCCGAAAAACCAGAACAAGTGCTGCCATAAGTATGCCGACCCGCCGTTGGGTACATCGAAGAAATGCGCACCGAACTGACGATCAAAAATGATCATCGTGAGGGCCGCAGTGAGCGGCGGTATCGCCAGCAAGATCTGAAACGATGTCCACAGCATCGTCCACACAAAGAACGGCACCTTTCGTAACGTCATCCCGGGTGCGTGCATTCCCAGAATGGTGGCAATGAAGTTCACGCCGGCCGCAATAGTGCCGATGCCGCTGACGATTAGCCCCAGCGCCCAGAAGTCGGTCGCCGCGCCGCGCGAAAACGTGGTTGAGGTGAGCGGAGCGTAGGCGAACCACCCCACCGCCGGCGCGCCGCCCGTGATATAGCTCATGTAAACCATGATGCCGCCAAACAGCGTAACCCAGAAACCAAATGCATTGAGCCGCGGGAACGCCATGTCGCGGGCGCCGATCATCAGCGGCACGAAATAGTTGCCGATACCGATCAAGATCGGCATGCCGACGAAAAACACCATCGTGGTGCCGTGCATCGTGAATAGCTGGTTGAAGGTGTCTTGATCGAGGACCTTCGACCGCGGATAAAACAGTTGCCACCGCATCAAAATGGCTTCGCTGCCGCCGATCACCAGGAACACAATACTCATCACCACGTACATGATGCCGATCTTCTTGTGATCGACGGTGGTTAACCATTCGTGCAGCTGCGCGGTCCAGCCCATATTCATCGGAACGTCGGCCGGCCGGTCCGTAAGTTCGATGCTACGCGGTTGTTCAACCAGTGACGACATGTTCGCGGCCGATTTCGCGCAGAGTGTTAGCGAAGTGAAAGCAGGTAACGCACAATCGATTTTTGATCGCGCTCATTAAGTCCAAACGCGGGCATCAAGCAGCCGGGCTTTACTGCCTGTGGATCGCGAACCCAATCCGCAAGCGTCTCGGGCGTGTTCTCAATAATGCCCGATGCGAGCGTCTGGCGACTCATCAAATGCGTTAGGTCCGGCGCGTAGGTGCCGCGGGCAGGCGTGCCGCGTACCGCGTGGCAATTCACGCACGACTGAGTCAGGAAATTTGCCTTGCCATCGACAACTGCCGCGTCCTCATCGGCCGGCTTGGATTCATTGGCGAGCCACCGCTCAAATTCCTCAGGCGTATCCACATTCACTCGCAGCAACATATTCGCGTGCTGAGCACCGCAAAACTCGGCACATTGACCGAGTTGCAGCCCTGGCTCCTTTGTCTCGAGCATTAAGGAGTTAACGCGCCCGGGAATCAGGTCCACCTTCCCAGCCAGCCGCGGCACCCAATAGCTGTGACAAACATCAGCCGATTTCAATGTCAAATACACGTGCCGACTTGTGTTGTCGTCGCTGACCGGCATGTGCAATTCATTGGCAGTGACAAAGCCCAACGTTCGTCCGTCGTAGGTTTCGTACACATATTCCCACCACCACTGATGCCCGATCACGGTGACAAACAGCGCGTTGTCGCCCGCTTTCGACTCTGGTGGCGTCTTCTCGACATCCCACAGCGTTCGAGTGGTTACGAGCACGAGGAAAAACACAATCAGTGTTGGCGCGGCAGTCCACGCCACTTCGATCGGCATACTGCCGTAAACCTGCGGCGGCTCGCCGACCTGCTCGACTCGCGGCTGACGAAATCGCCAAACCGAGTAAAGAAGCACGCCTTCGACGATTACAAAGATTAGCCCGGTGACGACGAACGTGAGAATCGCCAGGTCGACGATTGAATGCGCGCCCGGCGAGGCCGGCGCGAAGATCGACATGTTCCCAGGCGATCCCTGGACGGCTGCGAGCAGAGCGCGTTGGCCAATAACATCCACGTGATCAATCCCTCGAATCTCGCGCTCGCCCGTTGATCGGCAGTATATCCGTTGCGTCGGATTCCGCAATCGACCATCCCGACGCCCGATGCGAAGAGCAGCCCCTCCAACATCCTGGTTCGCTACCAGATAGGTTTGCATCCAACAGGAAAACCATAAGAATCGTTGGCAGATAAAGCAGCGACGCTCGAAAGATCTGCCGTGCGCGCACTGTCGTCTGTAGCCGCGAAGCGGCGACAGTAAATAGCCAGGGGTGCTAACCCCTGGAAAGAATCACCACCCACTCGCAAAAGCCCCAATGGGGCGACACGTTATCTCGTGCCGCAGAAGGCGCGATGCAGAATTCAGTTCGGCATAGTAGTCAGCATATTGCTATCAAATTTTATGTATGTGCAATCGAGATGCTTCAACATTTCGTCAAGGCGCTCGCGTTTTTCGCTCGTCGAGAAGATGACCTGCTGAGCGTTTGCCTTCGCATTTGCGGCCCGCTTAAGGAGCGCTGCAAAGCTTAGGTCGGCAGCGCTTTGTTGCTTGGGCTCGTCGAAGACGATAAACCCAATGTGGTTTGTTTTACACGTCCTCGCAACTTCGAGCATGCCGAGGAGATATGCCCAAATGCTTCGGATCGCGTCGCTGGCTGAAGTAAGCCCCATCTCGTACCCGTTCACCGTTGGACGATAGCTTTCAGGGCTGAGTGATATTTCATTCAATTCGTAGCTGCTAAATCCGTAATCACGAAGCTGTTCCAAATAGAACTTTTTTAGTTGAGTCAGCCTGGCTGAGTCTTCTACGGACAACCCACTCGATTTAATTTCCTTTAGGCGGGATTGAATCGTTGTCCAACGCTTGGCCATATCGGCAAACTTAGCAAGTAGACCGTCGAAAACTTGCTGGGCTTTTGCCATCGTTTCAAGTCGTTGCTCAAGCTGAAGTTCCTCCCGGACGGCAGCGACGGACGGGGCTTGCGCATCCGACCGCAGCATTCGCTTAAAGTCACGAACAAGGGCGCTCGATTCCTCGACGCGACGTCGAATTGTTTTTAGTTGCTCCTCTTTCGCCGTCAACGCAGATAGGCTTTCCTCTCGCATTTCTTGAAAGGTCTCGATCTGATCGTGAAGGAACGCGATATTGTCTTCCAACGACATTGGATTCGCCGAGCGATCTTGAGAGAGAAGTGCGTCTTTGATCGGCTGATTGCAAGTTGGACAGATACCCTCAATCACCTTC
>DATBAY010000571.1:0-1780 GCA_036271295.1 Lacipirellulaceae bacterium
AGCGGTTGCCTCAGGCGCTGCGCAAGTTGGCGTTGCCTTCGCCAGCGATGCCATCAGCACAGGCCGGTGGCAGGTGTTGATGAAGGTGCCGACATCCCAAGCCGCTGCCAACTACGCCGCGGCAATTGTGCGACGAGGCGAGGCAAGCAAGAATGCGCAACAGCTATGCGATTTCCTAACCTCGCCCGCCGCAATGCGGTGTTATCGCCGCTGCGGCTTCGCTTCCGCGGCACCTCTCAAAAAGGACGGCGGCAGCGTTTCACGACGACCAACCAAAGCGAAAAGGCCTTCAATATAAGCGTCGCCGACGAATCGTGATCATCCAGCTAATCGCGGCAATGCCCAAAGCCATTGTTGTGGGTTCTGGAACGACCGAGTTCCCCGCCGCGAGGCTGCTGCCGGTCGCCAGGCTCTGCCAGGTGTGCCCAAGGTTACCGCGCCACACTACATAGTCGGCCGCGTTTACAACGCCGTCGCCGTTTCCATCCGCCACGAGCGACGTGGTATCTCCAAAGTTCTGCCGCCACACATCGTAGTCTTTTGCGTCGACTACGCCGTCGCCATTGTAGTCACCGGCCAGGGTTGCAAATGGGTTCGAAAACAGCGAACTGGTCAGAAAGGTGTTGTCGGTTAGCGTACCCAGGAAATCGACGAGTTGCGTCACCTGTGTTGAAGTCAGTCCGAGCGGCTGGCGCAGAGCGGGGTCCAAATTCGGATTCTGTTGCACACCCGTGTTGTAGAAATTGACGACTTGGTCGAGCGTTGAGAAGCGGCCGTCGTGCATGAACCGGCCGCGCACTGCCACGTTACGCAACGACGGCGATTTGAATTGGCCGTTGCCGGCGCCGACATCGGTGCTAACGGCATCGAGGCCCGTATTGTGAATCCGATCCATCGAGTCGGCATTGGTCGTGTGGCACGTGCTGCATTTTCCCTGGCCGTTAAAGATCGTTCGGCCGGCCGCTTCGTCGGTCGTCAATGTTGCTTTGCCTTCGAGGACCAGGTCAAATTTCGACTGATACGAGACCATCGAACGTTCGAACTGGGCCACGGCTTTGCCGATGCGATCGGATGTGACATCGGATGTTCCGAACGCGGCTTGGAATAGCGTGGGGTAGTACGTGGTCTGGCTAAGCTTGGTGACGACGTCGCTGAGCGTGGAGCCCATTTCCGTCGCGCTTTGAATCGGTACCAGTGCTTGTGCTTCGACTGAGGCTGCCCGTTCGTCCCAGAACATCTTGCCGTCGGCATAGAAGGCGACGTTTGATAGCCCCATCGCGTGACGGGTCCCCAACTGGCCGTTGATGCCGACACTCACCTGATTCGGATCCGAAAATCCATTCGACTGGTGATGGCACGAAGAGCAAGAAACGGTGTTGTTGCCCGAGAGGCGGGTGTCGTAGAAAAGTACACGACCGAGCGTTGCGCCGGCGTCGGTGATGGGATTGTCCGCTGGCGTGTTATTCAGGGCAGTTACCGCTGCCGCCTTGTATTGGGCGGGCAGACTCGTAACCGCATAGTTCACGTAGCCCGCCGTTTGCGTCGGCAAACTTGGAACCTGCGGCGGAGCCGCGAATGCAAAATGACCCGTGAGAGCTGCCCCGGCGACGGCGCACGCCAACGCCCTGGCCCCATGCCTCTTGTTCATGATAAGTTCCGTTTTGATGAGGGTGCTCGCCGCGCTAATTTGGCCCACGGCACGCGAGACGCTAACTCTAACCCTCGGTTGGCCGAAGGGTTTCGCGATTCGCAAAAAATACTTGCCCGAATCGCAGGTTTA
>DATBAY010000572.1:0-3135 GCA_036271295.1 Lacipirellulaceae bacterium
CACTTTTAAATAGTGGAATGGCATCCTCAGCTCGACCGGACTGGCAGTAACACCGTGCCAACCCAACGCGTAGCGAGGCGCTCACGTCGCGTACCGGGCTGGAGTGAGGCCTTTTTTGCAAGGCGATTTGGGCATGATCCAGGCCCTTTTCCAAAGTCGCCTCACTCTCGGTCTTTCTGTCGGGTGAATTATCTAACACACGATTAAAGAGTTCCAGGTACGCCCAGCACAGGCTGACACGCGTATCAATGTCGTCGGGCCGCTGGACAAGGCAGGAATCGCCATTCACGATGGCGTCTCGCCACAATTGTTCGGCCTCCTGAAGATCGCCTCGCTTGTATGCCCGTTCAGCCAAATGACGCAAACCGATTACGTAAGGGTAATGCCTGTCCGGCCAACGTCGCTCGAGTTCGTGCAAATGAGCTAGTGCTGTGCGATACTGCCGCTCCACGGTGGGGTCCTCAGAGAGTGCCGACTGCGTCGATTCGCCCATGATATACGCGAGATCCAATTCCATGAGCGCGATTCGCTCCTGAGCATCGGGCGAATCATTCTGATGCATTGAGGATAGTAAATCGATACTTCGGCGCAGAGAACGGGCTGCCTCCTCGCTTTGGCCCAGTTCTCGCTGGAGCGTTGCAATAGAGTGTAGGACTTTCGCCATTTCAGGCACGAGCATCGCATCAGCTTCATCGTACTTGATGAGGCTTTCGTAATACCTGAGCGCGTCCTGCAGTAGAGAGACGCGCAGCGGTCCCGCTTTCGGGACATCGTTGAAGCGGGAGTTGGCGACGCCGGTCAGCATTTGATCGATCGCGTCGTACGCGGTGGCCAAGGCGATGCTCTTTTGCTTCAGCGCCGCGGCCCGATCTGTGGATTCGCGGCGAATTTGAGCGTTGCTCACCAGCAGCACAGACATCGCAGCCACAACTAACACCACTACGGCAATCGACAATCCCGCGGCCAGCGGATTGCGGCGACACCAGCGGAAGACTCGTTCGACCCGGGTGGCAGGCCGCGCCAATATCGGTCGGTCCGTCAAGAATCGTTGCAAATCATCGGCAAAGTCCTGGGCTGTCGCGTATCGTCGCGTCGACGTTTTTTGCAAGCACTTCAGAACAATCGTTTCCAAATCGCGAGGAATCGCGGCATCCAACTGTCGTGGTGGTAGTGGCTCCCGCTCGGCAACCTGGCGCAGTGTGTCGGCCATGCTCGCAGTTTGAAACGGCGGACGGCCCGTCAGGAGCGCGTAGAGCGTGGCACCGAGCGCATAGACGTCGGATGTCGGTCCGATTTGATCGGGTTTGCCGGATAGCTGTTCCGGCGGCATGAAGTTGGGGGTGCCAAGCAGTTGGCCCGTGCAGGTGAGTCGCGTCCCATCGGTCGGACGACTTGCCAAACCGAAGTCAGTGACACGAACGCGGTCTGTCTTATCCACCAGGATGTTGGACGGCTTTAGATCGCGGTGAACGATGCCTCGCTGATGCGCGTAGTGAACCGCTATCGCAACGTCGCGAACAATGGCGGCTGCCTCGCTGGCTGCAATCGGCCCGTCCACCAACCGATCGGACAAGCTTTTACCTTCCACAAAGCCCATCGTGAAGTAGTGCTGGCCGTCACAATTTCCAACTTCGAAAACCGGAACGATATTGGAGTGATCGAGCGCGGCAACGGCCTGCGCTTCAGCGTAAAAGCGCTGCACATCAGTTTCGGAGGCGAACTGGCCTGCCAAAATCATCTTTAGGGCAACGATTCGCCGCGGCGTCGCCTGGCGTGCCTTGTAAACAATTCCCATTCCGCCGCGCGCAACCTCTTCCAAGAGCTCGAATCCGCCAAACGTGTGCGGCAATGTTAACCGCGGGTACACAACTGGGGGTGTGCGGCCCGTTGTATGCGCGGATGCGGCCGTCGCGGCAGCACGGGGCGAGATTTGCTCAAAAGCTTGATAATCGTGCAAGAATTCGCGGAGCTCGTTGCTAACATCCGGGTGCCGAGCCAAGAATTCATTGATGTCCGGCGGAGCGCCGCGCTCGACGGCCTCGAGGAATTCAGCTACAGCTGCATCGGCAACTTGGCTCTGCAGGTCATGGAGCGTGTTGGACATCACTCGCCCCTTTCCCTGGCTCCGGAATCTGCGTCTTACCTAAGGTCTCGCGCAACTGTCGCAAGCCGCGTTTGATTAGTCCCGCGGTGGCATCGCGGGACCGCTGCAAATGCTCGGCGATTTCAACTAGCTTCCAGCCTGACCAATAGTGCAACGTGACCGCTTCGCGCTGGGCCTCAGGCAATAGAGCCAAAGCTGCCACCAGGAATAAAATTTGCTCCTCAAGATCCATTGCCAATCCCGGCGGCATCTCGATCGCCAGCCATGCCTCCAGTCGTTGAGAAGACAATTCAATCGCGGCCTGTAGTGAAACTTCTCGGCTGACATCGCGCTTTTCTGCGGTCAAATGCCGAGCGTGGTCAGCGAGATTATTGGTGAGTATTCTTCGCAGCCAGACGAGTCGCTCTTGAGATGGAACTTGGAGGCCGCGGTCGATTTCTCGGTGAGCCTCGAACAAGGTTTCTTGCACGATGCCGGACAAATCCATCTTGCCGCGGAAGCGCGGCCCAAGTTGTTGACACGCCAACAGCCGCAAATAGTCGCGGTACTGTTCCAGAGAGGTCTCGTCGATTGGGGCGGCGCTGGGCATAGCGTACCAAACATTCCGCGGGCAGAAGAGTGACCTTAAGTTTACTTGTACAGGGGGCGGCGTCTAGCAAGCCATTTACGCAGGGGTTTTGTCGGCATTCCTAAGCGGCGCTCGTCCGCCACTCCTGCCACCGGTCCCCAAAACGGCGATCTGCCGTGTGGTTTCGCCCTCCACGACAAGTTTTGATCGTCAGTACATGAACTTAAGAAAATGCGCGCCCCGCTGGCTGAGAGAATCCGCTTAAGCGCTTGGGGATAGCGTTATGCCGGTGCTGTGAACTTGCGGTCTGGGCGTTCTTTGCCCTGCACGCTACGACGTCCGACTTTGCGACGTTAGCCAGGCTGGTCAACGTGGGTCGCTCGCCGCTTCATCTTGCATTGGGTTAAGGGACGCTGATTATGTGGACACGCAATCCTAAACGAAAGGCAACGAGCCGGCGGCG
>DATBAY010000573.1:0-18082 GCA_036271295.1 Lacipirellulaceae bacterium
CGGATCATCGAATTGTTTACGCCCGTGAAGCACCCGAGTATTGTCGACAAACATGAAATCGCCCTTCTTCATGCCGGCCAGGTAGGTTAGCCGCGAAGAAACCGACTTGATATCTTGAATTAATTCGGGCGACAGGTGTGAGCCGTCTTCGAACCGGACCAAGCTGTTCGTTTTACCGATCTCTTCCTGCCAAATGACCGGAAGAATACTGTTGCGGAATACTGGTCGGCCGCCCCAACGGCTTTCCGGCACAGCGCTGACCGTGTATTCGGTCTTTAACGTCCCGGTGGAGCTATCGATGGTGAGTTCTAGTTCGTTGAGGTCGCAGAAGTCGCGGACTTCGTCGAGGTCATTCGTACCAAACCGGCCCTGCCAGTTTCCTTCAGGGTAAAAGCGAATGTACTTGATTCGCTTTTGATGCAGCGCTGCGCGGCTCGAGGGTTGCAACTGGTCGTATATGGCTGCTCCGTCACAGAGCGTGGTTTCGCCGCGGTCGACCGCCGGATGTACGGAGTAGAAGAATAGCGCAACGGGGCTATGTTTGATGTACGACATATCGCAGTGCAAAGGCAGCTCGAACTTTAGCTGCTCTTTTTGGCCGAGGTAGAACGCAACGGAATAAATCGTTCCGTCGCTGTCTGGATTCAAGATGACACGCTCGTGAGCGCCACCTTGGTATGGCAGCCAATCGTTGCACAGCGTGTCTGTGAATCGCTCGAAATCTGCGAGCGAGAGATCGAATCCTTGAAAATAAACGACCCCTTGGTTTTTGCAGGCATCAATCATCGGATCGCGCGGGAGATCAAAGACCGAAGTGTCGCCCGATTTAATAACCTTTACGCCAAACTCAGATGTAATCGGTTCCGTCTTCAAGACTTCGCCGGTTGTGATCGACATGCCACTTTCCTTTCGTGAAAGATTTGAACGAGCATTGCTAGGAGCCCACTGCTCGGTCATTTTGCGGAAGTATTTTGAGGTGCTGATTCGAGTTGAAATTGCTTGAAGAAGTTCCACATGACGCTGTCGGCGTCAAACGTCGAGATCAGCTTTCCAGTTCCCAACAGGGGCGTGACATCAACGCCTCCTGGCCAGGTGTGCCCCCCTTCGCGGAGCATGTAAAGCTCGATGGGCGCGCCTTCGGTGCCTGCTGGTGGAGCGTATCGCTCGAAGATGTAGTCGTCGGTTTCCTTGACCTCGACCGGTTGTTTGGCGCAGTGGTCGACATCGCACCACCAGCTGATTACATCGCGAACCGAGCGGTGCGATACCTTACTAATTGCATTCGACCCCACGCCGCCGGCAAACGGCGCGTTTTGATCCTTCAGGCCATGAATCTGCAGCAGGGGAATTGGGCGAGTGGGCGCCGGGCCGTCGACACCCATCGTCGTGGCCACGCCGCAAATAGCGGTGATGCGATTTGGTAATTCGCACGCTAGCCGGTACGCCATCATCGCGCCGTTGCTCATGCCGGTGGCGTAGACGCGTCGATCATCGACTGCGTACTTCTTCTCGACTTCGTCTAGCACTTTGGCGATGAAGCCTACGTCGTCGATTTTCCATTTGACGGAATAACCGCAACATAGTCCGGCATTCCAGGTATAAAAATGGCCCAAACCGGCTGTGCCTTCCGGATAGATGACGATGAATCCATAGCGATCGGACGCGGCGTCCATTTTGGTTTGTTTGCGATGTGCGGCCGCATTGCCCCCACCCCCGGGCATCTTGATTACGACGGGCAGCGGAGAATTGGAATCGTACTGCGGCGGCAGATGAACCTCATAGGTGCGCGTGCGACCACCGTGCTTTAACTCGTGCTTCGAGTTTCCGGGAGTATCGCCGGCAGCGGCCGATTGATTTCGGAACATGAGCATCCACACTGCGCACGCGATGGCGACGGCGACGAACATCAGCTTAAGCATGATCGACTCCTTCCGGTGTCGATGCCGCCGACTGGATCTTTGCCGCGGCGCCGCGCTTGCCAATGCGTGCGCGGAATGGCGCGATGACTAGATTTTCGCACACAGTATCGGCAGGAAGGCTTAGGCAGAACAGGATCAGCTCGGCGACCCGCTCGGGCGGCAAAGCGCCCGGCGGCGAGTTCGTCAGGATGCCGTTTTGCTGCCATAGCGGAGTATCGACCGCGTCTGGGATGACGACTTGTACGCGGACGCCGAACGGCCGCACTTCTTTGGCGATCGACTCAGATAGGGCGATCACACCCGCCTTTGAGGCGCTGTATACCGAGTCAAGAGGACGGCCCTTTAGGCCGCTCGTGGACGAAACGTTTACGATTTGACCCGACCGCTGTTTCACGAACGTACGCAGGACGGCGCGGTTCATGAAGAAGGTGCCCTTCAGATTCGTATCGATGACCGCGTCGTATTCGGATTCTTCGAGCTGATGCATCGGCACTGGGCGACCACCGGGCGGCCGAAGGATGCCGGCGCAGTGGACAAGTGCGTCAATACGCGAGAGCTTTTGTTGCGCGGCATCAATCACACGCTCGCAGTCGTCGGCGGACCGCACATCGCAAGCGACGCCATGCAAATTCGTTGCAGCAGACTGGGCGAGAGACGAAATCGCCGCATCAATCGCTTCAGAACGCAAATCTGCGATCAGGACTTTCGCCCCCTGGTCCAGGAGGAGTTTCGCGCAGGCGCCGCCGATCCCGCTGGCGCCTCCGGTGACAACAACGGCCATGTCTTTAAGTGGCGGCACTATAGGATCCCTCCGACTGCCGCGTTCGTTGGTACGAACGGCGCGACAAGCAGGTCGTTCAGCGCGGCATCGGCTGGGAATGCGAGTAAGTCCGCAATCAGGGCCCCCAACTTGGCAGCGTCGATCATGCCGCGTTTTCCGAGCGTCGTGTCGGCGATTAACTCGGTTGCGACCGCATCCGGGAGCAGAGACCACACTCGAATTCCGAAACGTGCCAGCTCTTCGGCCAAGGATTCAAACATTGCCTTGGTCGCCATCTTAGTCGCGCAATAAGCCGAGGCGAACGGCAGGCCGCGAATCGCCCCGCGCGCCGACGAGATGTTTACAATTTGCCCACTGCCTTGCGGAATCATGCGAATAGCAGCGGCCCTCGCGATCAAAAACATGCCTCGTAAGTTGGTGTCAGAAACTTCCTGCCAGTCGTCGTCACTCAAGGTCATTATCGGTTCGACCCAATTTCTGCTGCTGGCGCTACGGCCGATGCCGGCGCAGTTAACGACGATATCGATTCGCTCGTGTCGCTCCATCACAAGATTAAACGCTGCGGCTACTGTGTCCGACTCACGGACATCACAGACAACGTGTTCACAATTCCAAGTGCCAGATTCGCTGGTCCCTTGCGGAGCATTGCGACTCGCAATAACTACGCAGCATTGTCGAGCAACAAGCGCATCGGCCAACGCACGGCCAATCCCCCCCGTGCCGCCGACGACTACGACAACTTTATTCGCGAGCGCATCGCTGTCCGAGAGCGAGGTACGGCAAGCCGAGTGTGGGCTTCGCGACTCGGCGGTGGCGTCTTCGTGAGTGGTTGACGTGCTGCTGACCATTAGACTTTTGTCGCCCAGATTTCGAGATAGTTTCGCGGAGCGACGGTCGCCCCACAAGCACGCATTGCGGGTCCTGCCGCAGCCTGCAGTGCCTCCGACGCTTCCTCGACCGGGTAGCCGCTCAATAAAACTTCGGCAAGACCGCCATAAGCGCCAACGTACGTGAAGGAGCGCTCGGAAAGTTCAACGCGCCGCTCGTTGACATCGATCACTTTGAGGCCGACCGCGGCCAAGAATTCGGTCCATTCGGCTGGGCTGTACCAGCGGTTTGTAAACGCCCGACGCGTGGTCCCGCGAACGCGGCGAATCGTCCGCTTGCCCTCCGCTGCCAACGCTTTGTTTTTGTTAACGATGTGCTCAGTCGCAAAGATCAGCCAGTCCATATAGAGCCGGTCCGCTCCCTCGGGTATAGAACCAGAATAGAATGTCGAATTAAAACCGAACATGCCATTGGGCTTGAGGAACCGCGAGACGTTCGCCAAGAGCTTTTGCTTGTCTTCAATAATGTGAATGGCATTGGCTATTGTGACGCAATCGAAGGCCGCATCGGGAAAGGGCACTTCTGTTGCCGAGCCCTCGCCGAAGACAAGGACGGACTTCGCGTCCACGCGTTCTTCGGTCACCTCGAACCCATTGCGTACTTCGTAGCCCAGCTTGCGAAACCTTTCGCTGCTTAAATCAACTTGCACAGGATCGTAGTCGACGCCATTCAGATGCGCGTCCGGCGAATGTTCGAGGAGCAATTCGCTGACCGTTCCCGTACCGCACGCGAGATCCAAAAAGTGTCCAACGCCAGACAAGTCGACCCGCGAGACAAAGCCTTGATTGGCCGCAACGTATTCTGGCTCAAGGCTGAACGGTTCGTAGGTCGTGTTAACGGGCATTAACTTAGTTGTCATCTGTCGTTCCGAGTTTAGAGGCAGAAACCAGAATGTATTGCTTCAGACCCAGATCACCGGCCGGTAATCGTGAAAAAATCGAAGCTTGTTTGGCCGAGTCGATTTGGTTCAGGAGCAGTTTTGCCAAGAAAAAGTTGCGACTGTGATTGAAAAACGGAAGCCACGTTTCGAGTGTGGCGTCCAGAGTTTGCACGTCGACGAAGCCAGCCAACTGTAAATCCGTGCTGAAACGCTCCGATGAATCGACAAAGACGTCGCCATTTGCAATGTTGTCACCGGCGCCAACTGCGGTGCGCAATCCGTCGGCGAGAACTGCGATTCCACCGGCGCGAAGTTGTCGAGCGAATTGCGACAGTGCCTGACGACGATCATTCGGGGACGCCCCTTCGATCCAAATTGCGGCGTCGTACGCGCCATCATCAAGCCCGCTGAGCTGTTGAGGCTCAATCGTGCGTATCGCCTTCGTCGTGGGGAACTTGCGGGAAAGCTCTGTGGCTAGTTCTGCGGGTCCCGTCGAAATGCCGAGAATTGAATCGATCGCCCCGCTGATCTTGCCTCGTAAGAGGTTGCACAACTGGTCGACCAGCGCACGGCACGCTTCGTACGGCTTTGTCGGTTTGAGAGGCCAATAGCCCACGTTGCGTAGCGAGCTCCCAAAATAGTCATCTAGCTCGTCGTCGACGCTTTCGCTCAGACCGATCAGATCGCTCGGCGTCGTTGCCAATCGCAAGAACGGATCTGTGGCGTTCGCGATCTGAGTCGACGATTGTTGGCCAATGCGATAGAACACGTCGTCATCGGTCGTTCGAGAAGACGTCGCGTGATCTGCTGAGCCTGGTATATTCGCACGGTATTGCCCGCCCGGGCATTCGTCGGACAAATCATTTGCGGCGTGATTCAAAGATCCGTGCCAAATTTCGGTTCCGCCGCGTGGGTTGTTCTGAAACTGCCAACCTGTCGGACCGCGTACGGCGACTTCCGGACCGAACGGATTCGCCGTCCCCACGAACAGGCCGACGGGCGTCGACATCAGCGTGCGGATCCCCAAGTTGTACCGGTTGCCGAACCCATTGCGAGTAATCGGAGCCCAAGCGTCGCCGTTGGTCGTTCTCCACAACTCGCAACCCCCGACGAGGGACATGTACCGATCCATGAAGGGCGAATCGAGTAAGAAGCGAGCGTGCTCGGGCCAGCGATCGGTTTTCGAAAACGGAACGAATGCCGAGTTGTCGCAGGTTCCCACATACAACGTGTCGTCGTGCACTGTCATCCGCCAGATGTATCCGGCGAGCGGGTTATCGAAGCCGGCGCGCATTCCGCTGCTAGGAATTTTCAATCCCTGCCGCGTCATGCGCGGTTCGCCGACGACAAGGTCCCATGTTTTATCGGGATATAATCGCAACACCTCTCCGGCAGCGGGGCCAACCTGGTACACCGGGTCGCAACCGCTATTTTGGATGCATGTGCCGATGTAAAGTGCGTCGCGATATGCGACCATCGAGATTGCCGATTGGTTCCAGGAGCCGCGGTCGGCACCCAAGTCCATCACTTTCTCCCAATGGTGGGGCGGTGGCCCTTCACCCTTAGTGCGATAGATTTGGAAACCGTGCCGCAGATTGAACGCGCCGCTGTATAGATAGTCGCCGCACGCAACCATATCGAAGATGCTCGAGTTCGTGCGGTCGCCGAACAGTGGCATCGAGCTCAAGTCCCAGTTGCCACTTGCAGGGTCGGAACTGCATAACACGGCCGAGGCGCGCGAAGTGTTGGCGAGCGTGACGTGAATCTCGCGACCATCGCTCGTATGGCCGGAAGCTTCCGGTCGCGGTTTACTGCTGGCCGGAGAAGCGAACAATCGCCCCTTAAATGGCGTCATCGAGCGAAACGAGCCGAAAATCTCATCGATTCCGGCCACGCAAGGCGCGGGAATGCGGTGAAAAGAGAGTCCGTCGGTCGATCGCAGGGCGACAGCATCGAGCGCATTGCGACCAACGAACGGCAGCGTGTAAATGGCGGGCCGCTGGTCGCTCTCGCCTTGGAAAACGGTCATGGCTCGAAAACCGAACGCCTCTGGGACCTGGCGGCCTTGGTAACCCGATACCATCGGCGCCTGGTAGACTCGTTGCCAAACTCGCGTGCGCGGATTGTATCGCCAAATTTGGCCGCGGAGGTCGAGGCCCGTGTAATCGTCAGGTACCCTCACGGGCTGAACTCGAAATGGAATATCGAATGGCAATCGTAAAATCAGCAGCGGGAGAATATCCCGGTTCGAACCAATGTAGAGATGGTCGTCGTACCAGCACGAAGAATAAGCGTACGAATTGCTGCCGTCTCCGAAGCCGTTTTCAGCCACGCGCTGAAAATGGCCGAAGCTCAACGGGCGCGGCGCGACACCTTGCCGTTCGGCGGACTGCGATTCGGGATGGAAAATTAAAGTCGACATTAATCAACAGTTGCCAATCGCCGCCCGGTCCAAAGCCCACAATCTGCTGCGCTCGATGGCCGCAATCGTTCGTTGCGGGTAATTGAACGGAAAATTGTGCCCTACCCCTTCGAGGATCTCGAGCGGAGCGGAAGTCGTCGCACTGAGCGCATCACCGGTTGGCAAAAACGGCGAGATCGCGCCGTAGATCAGCGCCATTGGCTGGCGTAACCCGGGCAGATCGTCCACCGTTAAATCGGTTGGATCTCGAAAATCCGCGAGTGCGCTTGTTTCGGTCAGCAACCGGCGGTATTTGGTCATCGCGCGCTTACTGTAAATGGGAACAAAGAAGCCGTCCGCAGCCAGGTTGCCGTCGACGCCCTTGAGATCCAAGCCCTCGAACCGCAACGGCAACGTACAATCCAGTTCCCAGTTCGGGTCAAGGTGCACGCCCGACTGCTCAAAATGAGCGGCCCAGCGAGAGAATTGCGACCACTCGCCGATTCTGACGTCGGGTTGAAAACACCGCAGTCGCCCGTCGAGAATCACCAGGCTTCGCACTCGGTCGGGATACAGCTGCGCGAGCTTGAGCGCGACTCCGGCGCCGAAACTGTGTGCGACGACGTCGGCGGTTGCTATGTTGCACGCATCCAAAATCGCCAGCGCATCTCTGGCGAGCGCAGTGCAGGTGTATCCGGTTGGCGTGGTGTCGCTGTAACCGTGCCCTCGTTGGTCGTACATTAGGAGGCGACGCGAATCGCCCAGCGCACGCACCAGCGCGGGATGCCAAAAAGCGATGTTCGTGTTCAGGCCATGAATGAGGAGCGCCGTGGCGCGCGAGGATTCATCGCCCGCCGTGCGACAGCTCAACTTCACACCGTCATTGTGAACCGTGACAATCGACATCAATCGATATATCCCAAACTGCGGAGGCGATTTGCCAACACGAGCTCGTCGTCAGCATCCATTGTTTGCTGATCGTTGGCGACTTTAGTTGACGACTCAGTGTCGTCCAACGAGGAACTTGGGGCCTTGGAGAATTGAGGCGGGACGAGATCCAAATAGGAAGCGTCGTACATGACTGCTGGGAATTCGCCTTCGAACTCTTGCGGGATCTCAGCTCCCACACTGTGCATCAATAACGGCGCGACATCCAGAATATTCAAAGTGCCGGCATTCGCGCCTTGCTTGAGCCCGGGCCCAACTCCCAACAGCACGCCCGTAGGATGATGCGTCCCGGCCGGCGCCCGACGGGTCATCACTGGCTGCGCTGCGTTTAGCGTCGAGAGAAAGCCGAAGTCTCGCAAAGTAAGCGTGAGGTCCGGTGCGCGTTCCATGAACGGCCCCGCGAACCATTCTTCTCGTTTCTTGATCTCGGTGATGATTTGGCCGCCATCTGGGCCGCGCAGTTGCAGCAATTGCTTGATGAGCTTTTCACGGAAGGCCTGATATTCGTCTGGCGGAGTATTCACGATATAAACGCCGTTACAACTGGCCGTTAGCGCCACAGCCCGAGTTCGAGGCCAATCGTAGGTACCCACGAACTTCGTGAGCCTTTCGACGACGATCGATTCGGTCGTATCCTCCGCGATCTCGCGATTCCAATGCATGTAGCCCAGGTCGTTCAGGTACTTATTTATGTAGACAATTTCATGCGTCGCCGTGAAGCCGTGATCGGACGCGATGAACACGCGTCCGTCTTCGCCAACCAGATCGAGCGTGCGACCAAGGAATTCGTCGGCCTGCCGGAAATACGTGTGACACAGCTCGATCACGCCCACTTCCCAATTTGTAGGCTGCTGTGGCGCGATCGCGGGGTCGAGATATCGGTACGCCAGGTGCTGCAACTTATCAACGCCGTCAAACACGATGGCCGTCAGGTCGCTCGGTTCGTTGAGCATGAGATATTCGAGTGTGGAGAACCAGGCGCGCTCGCGATCGATGTGCAACTGAATCCACTCGGTCCACCGCTCGGGTGGCATTTCGGCTAAGCCTTCCTTTTCAATATCGAGGTCCAATCCGAGAACCGATACGTCGAAATGCGGCACGTTTTTGAGTCGCTCAAACAGATCGGGCGGGTAGCTCGATCGCTTTAAGTAGCGGCCGGGCACGAACCCGGGCATCGTGTGACCGTTCACCGGCTCGGCAGGCGCCAATCCATAGTAATTGAGCGCGGTGGCCCGCATTCCCAGATCGGAGAGCAGCTTCCAGAGGGTCGGGCAATGATTATCTCGCGATGAATTGAAGCGCAGCATCATGCCTTGGTCGGTTTGTTCCATGCGCACGAAGTCATGAATGCCGTGATGGCCCATGCTGCGCCCCGTGGCGAGCGTCGTCCACGCTTGTGGCGTAATCGGAAGCGGAGTCGACGTAAGGTTCGCGCGCACCCCGGCTCGGCAGAACTCGCGAAGATTAGGCATAACGCCCTTGTCCATCAGCGAATCGAGGACCGTATATGTTGCTCCGTCCAATCCAAACAAGACCGTTTTCATCCACTCACCTTCGTCGGATTTTCTCTGAATCCCGTGCCAGTCGCCTGGTTATATGACCCTACATAGATCAACGTTAAATGTTCTTTTGCAGAAACGCCGCGATTTGAGTTACGGTTAAGTCGTCGACGTAGCGACCGTCCACCATCAACAATTGCTCAAACGGCAGGTCGCGGCGACCGTAGCGTTGTTCGATCGCCGTGACAAGATACACCACGTCGAGCGATTCAAAGCCCAAGTCGTTTACAATCGAAGTTGTCGGACCGATTTGCGCATCGAGATCGGTGTCCCAATCGCTCGTCAGCTCCTGCAACATTTCGATGGTGTTCTGCACGTATTGATCAGTAGTTGACGCAGACATACGTTCCTTTCAGTAGGTTGATTCTCGAGGTATTAGGCAGATCGCCAGGAGGTGCTGATCATGGATGCGGCAATACACGTTAGCCACGTCGGCAGGTTCTGGCATCGAAGCGGGGCTGTGTGCGACGAGTGCCACAACGGGTTGAACCGAAAAACATCGTTTGCCGGCGTCGATCGACCCAATTTCAATTCTGCTTAGCTCGGCCGGTGATGTCGAGCTGTTAGCTTTGCAAAACGCCTCTTTCGCCGCACGGCCGAATCGTAGCCACATATCGTCCGATTCGTTGGCCCTAGCGGCCGCCGCTTGCAGCATTGCAAGCTCGCTGGAATTGAAGACTGCGTCTCGCTGAGCATTCTCTCGTGGTCGCAAAGGTTCGGCACTGAGGCCGATGCCGGCAAATCGCTCGGTCGGCGCCGCGCCTCCCACGGTAAAGAAAAGTTGCTGGCCGACACTCACGCAAAACGATTCTTTACTCGGCAGATGGCTGCATGGTTTGCCGGAAGCATCGTGTTCTATGACCACATCCGCCAATTTTGGCGCCACAGCTGCGAATTGCCGGGTGGCTTCTTTGGCGGCCACTCGCGAAAGCAGCCATTGTGCAAGCGCCACGGGTGAGAACTTGTGCCCGTCTCGCTCGCTGCGTTCCGTGGCGCTCAGAATCATGTTTCCTACGACTTGCGCCCAATGATTCTTGATCAGTAATCGATCGCCGGCGCCCGTAACTTCGCAAAGTTGGCAATATTCGATTCCGGGTACGCCTTGAAAGGTATTGCTGAGCGAAGTCGCCAGTGGCACCGAGTTCCGCTGTCCTGCATACAGATACAGAGGGAGCGGAAACTCCACTAATTCTTCAGCACGATTTAGATACCGCACGACGGCTTCTCCGTTCGGAAGCAGAACCTCGGTATCCGATATCAACTTACCGCTCGATTGATCCAAGTGCGAATTAATCGTAAGTGGCCCGTCACCCCAAGCGGCTTCGGAGATTTCCAGCCGGCCGATCGTGTTGGGAAACGCAATCACGGTCCATTTTCCGACCGCTTTGTAATTTGCGTTGACGAGGCCGGGCACTTGGGACGCGGTATCGATGAGCGCTACCGGCAGAATCAGGCTTTCATTCGGGAAATCACGAAGCAGTCGCACGGTCGGACGCTCTGCTCGGCAAGATAGTCCTCGCGGCCCGAAATCCTGAAATTCGATGATGCCCTGGAATGACGGACCGTGGTAAAGAAAGTGATCGTAGACATCTTCCGGAGCCCATGGTGGAGGGGATTGCTTGAGCTGAGGAAGCATCGCATACCCGAGCGTTTTCGGTCGCGGAGCAAGCTCCACGGCGCCAGTCGCAATCTCCTCACCTCCGTCGACATCAGCGGCGAAAACTCCGACATGAACCAAACTGTCGCTCTCAGCCTTAGCGTCGACCCGAATCCGGCGCGCCTGCCTCGGGCAGGTAAGCCAGCCGGTCGCGCGAATATCTCGCACGACGGAGACTGTGGAATTTGGAAACAAGGTCACCGCGGCTTCAGCCATTAGCTCCAAAGTCATCACCATGGGCATGACCGGCAAAGGGAGCAGGGTTGAGTCTTCGTTCGAGATCCAGCGGCCGAAGAAGGTGTGGTCCGCCAAAAACGGATGCTTGGCGATCGTCAGCTCGAACTCAAATATCAATCGCTCACCCAATTTGAGCTCGAGGATCGTTTCTATAAATGGCAGTTTGCGCGCATTGTTTTCGGCTGGCTCGATGCGTCCAAAGTCCGCAGGCGATTTCTGAGGAGAAACGCGATCCGCGAGCGCTCGCGAACCGTTGGTGATAGCGCTCGTGGCTTGGTTGTTGTCTCGCGCCAAGGACTCGCGAGGGATGTTAACTCGCGGAGCCGAAATAACGCTTGGGAAGCTCTCGGGCCGGACAACAATTGGCGGTCCGGCCGTGGCGGCTCCCCCGGCTTGCTTTCGCCGTGCATAAGCGGCAGTCACGGATTCCTGCGTACGCAAGAACTGCTGCATCGTCGCCTGAAACTCTTTGACGACCGCGTAACGGCTTGAAGAGTTGCTGCCGCGAGCGGGGATCGAAATCGGTTCACTAGGGGCGTGATTTTGGCCGTTCGATGGCTCCCGTTCCGTTCGTCCATTATGCAGCGGCCCATCGGGTCGCAATTCGCGATGGAGCGGAGCCCCAGGTTGATCCATGGCGGCTGGCAATTTGGATTTTCGGAAGCGACTGATCGCGTTCTCGTCAAACGAAAACATCGGCAGGTCGGTTCGCAGGACGCGTTCACGTTTGAGCGCGCGTGCCGGCGGCTTCGAGAAATCTAAAATTCGTGGTGATCGTCCGACAAATAATTCGTTCAAAGACAATTCGACACCGGATGCCGCGAGCATTCCGCAGGCAACGCACAGTTGCGTAAGGTCGTCGACATTCGATACGTTCAATGGAATCACGGCATGCGGTTTACCGGCGAGCGTATCGCTGACGAACGCTGATAGATTGCCGCGCGGTCCAACTTCCACGAAAACGCGGACACCGGCGTCGTACATCGCGAGGATTGTTTCCCGGAACCGGACGGGGCTCGACCATTGTTCGACGGCAAGCTCGCGAATCTTTTCGGATTCAACCGGAAATCTATCTGCCGTCGCGCACGACCACAGTTCGATTTGCGGCTGACCGAGTTCGAGGGAGTCGATGTACTTCGCGACGATCGCGCTTGCCGGGCGGAACGCGGCTGTATGGTAGGCACGGTTCAACTCGAGTCGCTGACAAAGCCCGCCTTTGCCGTGAAGACGAGCCAGCACCTCGGTGATTGCCTCATCTGCACCGACCAGAATGCGCTGATTCGGGCAGTTGTCCATCGCAATGACAACTTTTCCGTTGCCCGCGGCAACCGCTTCATCGAGCACGGCTTGCGGCACGCCGCCGGCCGAAATCAAAACGGCTTGCGGCACAAGATCAGAACGTTGCAGCGCGCTCGCCGAGTCCACGCCATCAACGACAACCTGAACGAGGCGTTCTGGGCTGGGCTCTCCGCAAGCGCCCGAGGCCAACAGCGAGGCATATTCGCCGCTACTATGCCCGACCATAGCGGACGCTTTCACATCTAGCCGTGCAAGCAGCCGCCACAGTCCGCGCGATGCAGCCGTCACCGCGGCAACCGCGGATTCCATCTGAAGCAGTTCACTTTCCGCCTCGGAAATTGCGGCCGGTTGGGGAAAAAGAAATCGAGAGAGCGACTTGCCGCGCTGCGCCAACGCTCGCGCGGTGAGGTCAAATTCTTGTCGCACCTCGGGAAATTGGCGGCAGAGATCGCTCAGCATGTTGGTGTACTGGCAACCTTCGCCCGGAAACATGTGGGCGACCCGACCGGACCGAGCCAGAGGTTCGGCCTGCCAGAAAATCCCGCTTCGATCATGAATTTTCGTGCGCTCAGGCTGTTCGAGCAGTCGTGCCGCTCGACCCAGTTTTTTGATAAGGTCGGGCACGCTTTGGGCGACAATCGCCAATCGGCTCGCGCCGCGTTCTGCAGCACAACTGGCTGCGATATCCAACAGCCGCGGCTCTGCCGCCTTTGCCAGCCATTCAGAAAGCGAAATTGCCCGCGCTAGAAGCGCTTTACGATTCTCGGCCGAAAGCACAACCAACTCGCTTGGCCACTCGCGCTCGAAATTTTCGCGACGCGACTCGTCGCCGGGATATTCCTCCAACACGGCATGCGCGTTGATCCCCCCGAAACCGAAAGAGTTGATGCCGGCGCGGCGATTTGTATCTGTGCCGTCGTGCAGCCAAGGGCGAGCTTCGGTGACTAAGAAAAAGCGGCTCTCATTCAAGCCGAGATTGTCATTCGACTGTTCGGCGTGCAAAGTTGGCGGCAAAACGCGGTGATGTAGAGCCAAGGCAGTTTTGATTAGCGACGGTACACCCGAGGCTGGCAACAAGTGACCTACCATCGATTTGACACTGCCCAGCGCAATTGTCGAATTGCTACCCGGTCGATCAGCAAATACGGCACGCAAGGAACTGACTTCTGTGGTATCGCCCAGCGGTATGCCTGTCCCGTGAGCTTCTATCAACCCGATCGAATCGGGTGAAGCGCCCGCCTCCTTGTGGGCGCGTGAAATCGCAAGTTGCTGACCTTCGGTGCGCGGCGCAAGTAACCCGACACCCTTTCCATCCGATGCCACGCCGACCGCCTTGATCAAAGCGTAGATGCGATTTCCATCACGTTCGGCATCCGTGCGGCGCTTCAGCACGACGATGCCGCAACCTTGCCCCAGCAATGTACCATTGGCGGCGGCAGAAAACGGCGCGATTCGTCCCGAGCGGCTGAGTGCCTGCAGGTGGCAGAACATCGTGTGAATCGGGCCTGGCGTCGACACTTGGCTTCCGCCCGCCAGCACGGCATCGCAGCGGCCGGCACGGAGCTCGCGAATGCCGTGCTCAACGGCGATCAATGTGGAGGCACACGCCGCGTCGACGGTGTACGACGGGCCCATAAAGTCGAACCGATTGGCAATGCGACCGGCGAGCGCATTGTGGACTAACCCAGGGAACGTATCCGCATTGCAAGGCGGCAACACTTTTTTGAGTTCAGCCCGCATGAAGTCCAGCTCTTCGGCACTACGCTCCGGCTCAATCTGTTGCAGGAGTTGAATAATGTTTTCGACCGCGATAGCGCGCTGGAATACGGTGGCCCATCCGCGATTTACAAATATCCCGCGGCCAATGATCACAGACGTTTTGCTGCGGTTAAGCGGTACTTCGGGAAAACCGGCGTCGTCCAACGCTTCGCATGCGCACCGAAGAGCGATGAATTGATCCGGTTCGGCACCGTCGATATTTGTGGGGGGAACTCCGTACTTTGAAGGACTGAACCGACAAAGATCGCCCAGGAAGCCGCCTTTCTTGGTATAGGTGCGATCGACGGCCGAACCGGCCGGATCGTAGTAGAAGTCCGGATTCCAATCCGGGGGCGCGTCCGTAACGCAGTCCACCTTATGAACGATGTTCTGCCACAATCGTTCGAGTGTATCCGCACCAGGAACCATGCACGCCATGCCGACGAGCGCGATGTCCTCATGCGATACATCGGCGTGTGAGAAGTTTTGGGTCATTGCGAATTGCCTGCCATGATGCGGTTCAATTGCGCGCTCCCCGCGCCTTCAAGCCCCTCGACGTGCCCAAGCAGCTCCTTTCCGCGAGTGATCCAAATATCTACCTTGTACGCATTGCGATCCGCTGACTGTCGGTTACGAAGCCGTAGCTCGACTGGACCCATTCCCAAGTCGCCAAATGCGTGATACCGCACGGCGCGTGTCGGCAACATGACGACATCGTGAATAATTTCGGACCACAATAAAGCCAATTGCGCCGCCGCGTCTAGAATTACTCCGTCAATGAGCCAGGGGCCGACGTGACGTCCCATGCATCGCGTCGCATCCGATGGAATGGCGATGGCATCAATACCAGTTTCATCAACTCGCGATATTTCCGTAATGACTTGAAAAGCGGGCCCATGGAAAAGGCAGCGTTCGTAGGCTTCGGTAGCGGTTAACAAGTAAGGCCGCTCGATCACCGGTATAACTGGCAGCGCCGGTCGCGACGGAGGCGTTCTCGAAAGCCGAACGACTGCTTCGTACAACCGTCGCTTACCTTCGGCGTCTAGGATTTGCACGCGCCATCCGCTTTCGGATTCATATTGCTCCACAGCTTCTGCTCGTGCGATAATTTCTTTCGCATGCGTCTCGAGCACGATTCCGGAGAGCATCCGAATATCTGCGACTTCAACGACGTGCCAGCCCGGCTGAGCGACCGACGCTATTTCCGCCATCAATTCCACCGCCATTGCCAGTGGAAGGACAGGTTTTCCGTCGATACAGTGATCGCGCAGGAACGGCTGGCGACTCGTGGAAAGCTGGATCTTGGCGGTAACGGAGCCGTCGAAATTACGCTTTACATCTTGGTCTGCTAAGAGTGGCGGCGGCGCGGCGCCAAGGTGAACTTCGGCTGCCGCTTTCAAATTGCCGTTCGAATCGATCCAGGGTCCAAATCCTAAAATCGAACGCACGGAGCCTGATTTATCCGAAATGATTTCTTGCCATGCGGCGGCGCGCCCGGCGGCCGGAGCGATCAGCTGCACGCCGTTCGATCTCATTTTCTTTGCGACTTCGGCGGTTACCATTCCTACGTCTGCCCAAGGCCCCCAATTCAAAGCGACGACCTTCGCCAAAGTCGATGACTGCAGCCGGCGCGCACAACGATTCAGAATCTCGTTCGCGGCCGCGTAGTCGCATTGGCCCGTGTTGCCGAAGAAGCCGGAAACCGAGGAAAACATCACGACTAACGCAAGTTTATCCGGCTCAATTGCCTGCAGGAAATAAAGGAGTGAATCAACTTTCGTCGACATGACGTCATCGAACGCATCGCTCGTTTTATCCTTGATCATTTGATCGCGGAGGATTCCAGCGCCATGGATAAAGGCGTCTATTTGGCCGTACCGCCAGCGTACGTCGGCGATCAGCGACTCAACGGCTGCCGGATCGCGAATGTCACACGAGACGTACTCCGCCCGAGCACCTGCCGCTTCCAACCCGGCCAACGTGTTCCGAATGCCGCGAATGTTTTTTAGTTGACCTAATTCGCGCTCAACGGCGGCGATAATCGGATCTTCACCGAGCGCTTTCTTTGCTTTGATAATCGCGAGCCGGATTTCGGCATCGCTTTCAAGTCCGGAGGTGTCCTGCGATTCTTCCTCGGAAGGTAATGCAGACCTTCCTACGAGCACAAAAGTCGCCGGGACGTGACCTGCGATCTCTTGCACGATTTGCGCTGTAATTCCGCGTCCTCCGCCTGTGACGAGGACAACGCTTTTTGACGAAATTGGCAGTTCACTCTTCGCGTCTGTTGCGGGCTCATTGCCGGACTGTGCCACAAGCGTCAGTCGTTTACCTTGCCGGTAGCCGATTTCGACCGCGCCCTTAACAAGCAGTTCGCGCAGTACCAGCGCAGGCGACGGCTCATCCTCCATATCAATGACATGGAAAACATGCTTCGGATATTCCCGGTCAGCTACCTTAAGCAAGCCAGCGATGCCGCCGCGCCATGGATGACTTGCTTCGACTTTACTCGCGTTCAAATCGAAATCACCTCCGCCGATAGTGAAGGCCGAAACGGCCACCGACTTATCAGCAGCTAGCTCAAGCGCGAGCGACTGCAGCAAATAAAGCAGCCCTTTTAGTTCTAGGTCCTGGCGCTCCTTCCATTCCGAAGGATTTGCTCCAGGAAAAATCGGCGCCTTCGAAAGTGGGGCGAGATGGATCACCGCGGCGATCCGACCATGCTGCCGCCGCGCCGCGTCAACGGCCTCGCAGATATCCGCCTTGCTTTTCAGCCCCTCCTCCGAGATCCGAATCGTCGCTCGGCCAATTGCGGAAAGCTCGTCTGCTACGCGCGCGGCAACGCCGCGATTGTCTTCGGTAATAATTATAACGCCATCAGCCAATTCGACGGATTCCGAAGAGAACGGCGCGTCGACGCTAATCGCTTTGCAACGCGGGCATACTTCGACAGTCGTCGGTTTTTCGGAATCAGCCGGGGTCGAATTGGCACGAGCATCGCCAATTCCCTTCGAGTTGTGCTGCGCGATTGCTACTGTTGCAAGAACCGTCGGACGCGGGGCCGTGGTAGAAAGGGCGGCAGTGACGAGTGCCACCAGCTCTCGCATGGTCTTGGCCGACGTCAACTGTTCAACGAATCCGGCCGGCGGCAGTTGCGCTTCTATTAATGCGTGGCGTTGAAATGCGGCGATGATTTCAACGCGCTTGATCGAGTCGATTCCAAGGTCCGCTTCCAGCTTTGCATCGGCGTCGAGCATTTCTAACGGATAACCAGTGCGGTCAGCCACGACTTGCGCCAAACTAACCATCAGCTCGTCAGCATGAGGCAAACCTTTAGCCTCTGATATTTGTGTGCCATGCGAGTCGCTGCCGGCGATCGTCGTTCCAGATGAATCATTATTCGGTGACACCAACTCGGCCGCACATTCTGCAATAGCTCGAATTGTGGGAGCAGCCGTCAGCCGTTCGATAGAATTGGCCGGGAGATTTTCCGAGTCTTGCAATATCTCACGGCGAAACGCCGCGATGATTTCGACACGCTTGATGGAGTCGATGCCGAGGTCGGCTTCGAGCCGCGCGTCGGGATCGAGCATATCGGTCGGATATCCCGTGCGATCGGCCACGAGTTTTACGAGTCCCTCGATGCA
Organism: Lacipirellulaceae bacterium; assembly: GCA_036271295.1. Lineage (GTDB taxonomy): Bacteria > Planctomycetota > Planctomycetia > Pirellulales > Lacipirellulaceae > JABDGM01. The sequence goes on from DATBAY010000573.1 coordinate 17,972, forward strand.
CGCCTCGACGCTCAACGTCGGCTGGGTAGGTTCGGCGTTCGTCGCGATGGGTGTCTCGTTGAGTCGCTCGATAGTTACTTGCGCTGGCAATAAATCGGCCGCGTTCTCGAC
>DATBAY010000574.1:0-7783 GCA_036271295.1 Lacipirellulaceae bacterium
TTTCGACGTGATCCGCAAATCAGAGACCGACGAACTTGATGACGGCGAGTGGGACATTCGCGTATATCAACCCGCGATCATCGGCATCTGGCAATCGCGGCCATAATTATGGCTAATGGCTCGAGCGGCTTTGCCCACAAAGCCTTGGTAGGTCCCTTCTGCCGGAAGGGATCGGAGCGATTCTCGGATGCTACCGAGCAGGCTAAGGTCCCGCTCGGCAAGCGGGACCTACTTTGTGGGCAAAGCCCGGCTCAAGCGCAAAAAAAATCGGCCCTCGCCGCCGAAGCTGCGAAGGCCGATTTGTTATTGATTCAGGATTATAGCATTTTTTGCAACGTGTTCCGAAGGGTGCCTTGGGCAACGCCCTCGCTCTTCGCGATACGCCGGGGCGTTGCCCCAGCCACCCAGTACGTGAACTTGAAAAAACGCTCTAGCCAGCGACATGAAGAACGCTCGACTTCAGAGCGCCGTTCACATCCATTGAAGCCGCCGCGCCGTTGCCGTTCGCCGCCGAGCCGGCCGTCAGCACGCTCTTCAAGTGGTTGACGGCAACATCCACGGAGTCCGCTTGTAGCAGTAACAACTCGCCCGGCCGGACCGATCGCAATGCTGCGTCAGCCGCGCCAGCCCAAGTATTGAAGGCCTGCATTTCCTTCGTCCGCCGCGCGCCAGACAAACCGGCACGCAACAGGCCGATGATCTCGCCTTGCGGCCGACCACGCAGATACTGGTCTTCGTACAACATTACGCGGTCGAACGCGCCGCCCAGCAATTCGCCCTGGCGAATGATGTCCGAGTCGCGACGGTCACCAGCGACCGAATACACCGCCGAACGCATCTGCTGCGGGAATGGCTCGATCGCCGACAAAATCGCGGCCAGCGACGACGGGTTGTGGCCGTAATCCACAATCACCGTGGCACCGCCCACCTCGAACACGTTGAAGCGTGCGGGAACTTTGTCCATTTGCGCCGAGAACGATTCCAAGCCGAGCCGGATTTGCTCGGCCGGCAGACCCAACGCCCAGCACGCCGCAGTCGCCGCCAGCACGTTTTCGACTTGGAAACCGATCCGTCCGTTGTACGTCAGCGGAATTCGATCCAGAGACAGGAGCGTGAACTCGTACTCGCCTTCAGCCAGCGCAATCGCATGATCGCGAACAAATGCGACCCGAGCGCTTTCGGCCCGCCGCTGCACAATCAGCGGATGGCTGCCGTTTTTGGCGAAGAACACCGTGGTGCCGGGGCAATGTTTGGCCATCTCGGCGACCAGCGGATCCTCGGCATTCAGCACTGCGGCGCCGGTCGGCGCCAATGCCTCGACGATGCACCGCTTCACCTTGGCAAGGTTCTCGATCGTCTGGATATCCGACAGACCGAGGTGGTCGCCTTCGCCGATGTTCGTCACAACGGCAATGTCGCATTTGTCGAAGCCCAGGCCAGCTCGCAGAATGCCGCCGCGGGCCGTTTCGAGCACCGCTGCATCGACGAGCGGATTCATTAGCACCGCTTTCGCACTCGCCGGACCGCTGCAATCGCCTTCGTCGATGCGGTCACCGGCGATGTAGATTCCGTCGGTGCATGTCATGCCGACGCGCTTGCCCGTGGTGCCAACGATATGAGCGATCAGACGCGTGGTGGTCGTCTTTCCGTTCACACCGGTGACAGCCACGATGGGTATCCGACCGGACTGCATTTCGGGGAACATCATATCGACGATCGCGCGCCCAACCGGCCGCGGCGAACCGTGCGAAGGCCGCAAATGCATCCGCAATCCAGGACCGGCGTTCACTTCAATGATCGCCCCGCCCTGCTCTTTGAGCGGGCGCTTAATGTCACGAGCAACGACGTCGACACCCGCGATATCGAGCCCAACCATCCGCACCGCATCCACCGCGCGGCGAGCGATATCGGGGTGAATTTCGTCCGTTACGTCGGTCGCCGTACCGCCCGTGCTCAAATTCGCATTGCCGCGAATAAGCACTTTGACACCGGCAGGTGCAATCGACTCCGGCGTGAAACCTTGTTCCGCGAGCACCGCGAGCGACACGGAATCTAGCCGCATTTTGCTCAGCACCGTGGCATGGCCGTCGCTGCGAAGCGGATCGCGATTGACTTCCTCGACCAGCTCACGCACTGTCGATTTTCCATCGCCAATAACCTTCGCCGGCTCGCGCCGCGCGGCGGCTACCAACTGGTAACCTATCACCAGCAGACGATAATCGTCGCCCGGTATGTACTGCTCGACGACGACGCCCGAACCGATACCCTTGGCAGCCGCGTACGCAGCCAACACCTGTTCGCGGGTCGTCAAATTCGTCGCTACGCCTCGGCCGTGATTGCCGTCCAGAGGCTTTACGACGACCGGAACGCCGAGCTCTTCGGCCGCCACCCAGGCGTCCTCAGCATCAGCAACAGGCCGCCCATCCGCCACCGGCACGCCAACCGTCTTGAGCAATTTCCGCGTCAAGTCTTTGTCAGACGCGATCGCTTCAGCCACGGCGCCCGAGCGATCGGTTTCCGCCGCATTGATTCGCCGCTGCCGCGAACCGTAACCGAGTTGCACCAGGCTCTCGGTATCGAGCCGAATGCACGGGATATTACGAGCTTGCGCCGCGGTCACGATTGCCGCGGTGCTCGGACCCAAACATATGTTGTGCGCGATATCTTTCAGCTTCTCGACTTCGGCATCCGCATCGAACGGCCGATTGTGAATCGCCGCTAGCAACATCTGGAATGCGGTATCTAGCGCCGCCATCGCGACTTGCTCATCCGTGTACTCAATCGCTACCTTGTACGTGCCTTCGACCGTGGTTTCGCGCGCCCGGCCAAAACCGACAGGCGTGCCGGCCAGCGATTGTAGTTCAAGGGTTGTATGTTCCAAAATGTGGCCCATGTAGGTGCCACGTCGTAAGCGTTCGAAGAATCCTCCGCGCTCACCGACACTGCAACGATGTTCGATCATCGTGGGCAGCCAGCCCATCAAACGCTCGTTGAAACCAGGGATCATTTCACTCGAGGTGTCCTTAAACTCCTCCAGGTCGATCCAGACCTCTAAACAAGAAAAGTTCGCCCAAATATTTGGGCCCCTTAACTTCAAGACCTTTTGAATTTGCATAAACCGAGCGTTACCTCAACTCTTGATCCGTCAAAGATCGCGAAAGCACGCGACTAGCTGCTGGCGGATGCGGAAAGATTGCCCCCCTACACCAGCGATCGGAGACTGCCCTCAACATGTTCTACGCGTTCGTATATCTTAAGGTTCTTTTGGTAAGCTGTGCAGGCAGAGCAAGCTATGGTAGCTGCGAAACGCGTAGATCGCCATTGAGCAATGATTTTCGACAAGCCACCGCTCTGGCAATAACCCAGCCCTTATAATTATAAATACCTCGACCGTTTCCAGCGGCTGGGCCAGTCCCAAATTGAGACATCCGCCTTCATCCGCTCTTCTGAAATAGCAATAACCGTGCCTCTCGCCACCGGAATCATTGAGGACAGCACGCTTCCTCCTCTGTGGCGGCAGCAGGTCGAGTCGCAGCTCACCGCCGGCGAACACCCGATTGCCCATTTCGAGCCTGATTTAGATGCCAAGCTGCATTATTCGCAGGGCCTCGTCGTTCTTACGGACCGCCGCATTCTTTCAATGACACTTGGGCAAAGCCCAGAGTTTAGACCCCATTGGCAGTTCTGGTATTTGCGCGATGTCGCGAATTTGCGACATCGCGAGTCAAGCGGAATGGGAACTCTGGAGCTGGTTGGCGACAGTGCGCTAGAGACTACATGGCAGTTCACCGCAGCGAAGGCCGCGGCGGCTAATCTGTTCTTGCAAGCGTTTCAGCGATCGACCACCCCCGCCGAAAAGAAGTCGAAATCATCTTCGCAACCCGCATTGGCGGTGTCGATTTGCCCTTCCTGTGGCGCTTTGATCGAGCCGCCAAGCACGGTTTGCGAGGCTTGCACGCCGGCCGCATCGCCGCCGCCGGTACGCTCGCTTTGGAGACTGTCGCGTTTTGCGCGGCCGCGCGCAGTCATTATTACACTCGGCTTGACCCTCACGCTCGCCAGTACTGCAGCCACGTTGGTCTTTCCCTACATCACGATGTTATTGATTAGCAATGTGCTGACACCACACGAGCTAGGTCGGCCAGTTGAGTTCGCTTCGGTGACCTGGTATCTCGTCGGGTTGGCTGCTGCCGCAGTGCTAGCTTGGATGCTCAATTGGGCAAAAACATATGCGTTATCAAGGGCCAGCGAACAAATTAGCGCCGACCTTCGCAACGATACTTACGCGCATCTTCAACGACTCTCTCTTGAGTTCTTTGGCGGCAAAAGGACGGGCGACTTGATTTCGCGCGTCGGCAGCGACACCGATCGCATTTGCAGCTTTCTTTCGCTGAACTTGCTCGATTTCATCACCGATGTCGTCCTGATTGTCATGACGGCCGCCCTGTTGTGGAAAACTGATCATCGCATGGCCTTATACGCGCTGCTGCCTTTTCCGCTCATCGCCTGGCTAACCCAGAAAGTGCGGGTCCGCTTGCGGCATGGCTTTGTGCGCGCCGGCGCGGCTTGGGCAGAAATGGTCAATGTACTTGCGGATACGATTCCTGGCATCCGCGTGGTCAAAGCGTTCGCTCAAGAGCGGCGCGAGATCGATCGCTTTGCGAAACGCAACCAACATGTGCTTGTCGCAAATAATCGCGTCAATGTGTTATGGTCTTTTTTCGGCCCGACCGTCACGTTGCTCACCGATTTGGGAATGCTCGTCATTTGGGGTTACGCCGCGTGGCTCATTTTCTACGGATCGGATTTTACTGTCGCGAAGCTATTCCTGTTTACTGAGTGCATGGCCCGCCTGTATCTGCGCTTAGAATCAATGAGCAAATTCTTGGCGGCCTCGCAACGTGCCGCCGCTTCAACTCATCGCATCTTCGAAATCCTCGATCGCCGCGCAAATGTGGCCGAGCCGGTTCGCCCCGTCCATCCCGGTCGGCTCGCAGGCAAAATCGAGCTGCGCAATGTAGCCTTCAAGTATGGCACGCGCACGGTCATTCGCGATGTCAGCCTCGCGATCGAGCCTGGCCAAATGATTGGCCTCGTCGGCCCCAGCGGGGCCGGCAAAAGTACGCTCGTGAACCTTATCTGCCGCTTTTACGATGTCGCGGCCGGCTCGATACTCGTCGACGGCAACGATATTCGCTCATTTCCGATTGAAGAATATCGCCAAAACATTGGCATCGTGCTCCAAGAACCGTTCCTGTTCTACGGCACGATTGCCGAGAACGTCGCCTACGGACGTCCCGACGCCACATCGGCCGAAATTATCGCTGCCGCTCGCGCCGCCCGCGCCCATGAATTTATCCTGAATCTGCCCGATGGCTACGACTCGCTCGTCGGCGAGCGCGGCCAGTCTCTCTCCGGCGGCGAGCGCCAACGAATCTCAATCGCCCGCGCGATCCTTACTGATCCGCGCATTCTCATCCTGGACGAAGCCACCTCCTCGGTCGACACCGAAACCGAGCGCGAAATTCAAGAAGCACTGCAAAATCTCATCGAAGGCCGCACCACGATCGCAATTGCACATCGCCTCAGCACGCTGCGCCGCGCCGATAAATTGGTGGTCCTCGAGCAAGGCGCGATTACCGCGGTGGGCGCACATGATGAACTAGTCGAAACGTCCGACACCTACGCTCGGCTGAATAACGCGAATCAGCAGACGGCAGAGAGGATCGGCGCATGAGCATCAAGGGTAACAAGTCGTCACGGGAACCGCGCGTCTTTTCACCAACCGAACAAGCGGAACCGATCGCCATCTCGGATCTCTCGCTCGCCCGCGACGAGTGGGGCCAACTCGTTCTAATTAGCGCTGCCAACAGTGCGCCCACTACGGTTGCTCCGACCCCGCTGTTTCCTATCTCAGACCCTGAACATTGGATCTCGCTCCGCGGACCGGATGGGGTCGAACTGGCCTGCGTCGAAGAGCCAAGTAAGCTAAGCGCCGAAACCCGCCAACTCCTTCAAGAAGAACTCGCTCGCCGCGAGTTCGTGCCTATCATCGAGCGCGTCGTCCGGGTCTCGGGTCAAATGGAACCATCCGAGTGGACCGTCGAAACCGATCGCGGCCCCACCAGTTTCGTACTCGAAAGTGAAGATGATGTTCGCCGCATCGGCGACGATCAAATCGTGATCGTCGATGCGCACGGCACGCGTTACCACATCCCGAACCTCAACGCGGTCGATGCCAAAAGCCGCCGCATTATCGAGTGGTACGTGTAGGCCTCCGCTGCTTACGATTATTATCCCGGTGGCCAGGAGCGCAGCCAGATGCCAAATACTTCGGCATACAAAGCCACTCCGACCACCATCACAAACATCATTTTGAGGCTAAACCGGCCGCCGTTATGGCGAATGTTCTTGATCAGCACCGCACCAGCCAAACTGAAAGCCAGGCACGACAGCCAGATTACCAATAGACGAATTAGAAACGCGCCGTTTTCAGACATCGCCCAAATGATACCGTGGCCGCAGGTGCTGTCGATTCCGGACGGAGGGGCCTACCGATTATATCCGGCCACTTTTCTGACTGGCCCCACTGAATAACCAGGATACTTCTGCCGCGCCGCCGCCGCGGCTTGTGCGCTGTTCACGCCCGCTTCGGTCGTCCAAATTGGTCGGCCAGCCCCTTGCGGATAAAGCGTCACTTCCCAAAGTGATGTCTCGCCCAGCAGCGTCGCCTGGTTGAGCTGCATCTGTGCGATTTGCCGCTGCACCTGCTTGTCGCGTTGCCGTGCCGCCATTAATGACTTCACCATGAACGACTGCTCCGACTGCCGTTCTTGTGCCTGATCGCCGCTAGCCGCCGCAACCCACTCGTCCCACCCTGGCTTCAATAGCTTCTGGTTCTCGGGCGAAAATAAAAACGAAGGCACACAATACTCGTCGCCGTTGTCGAGTTCCATCAACACGCCATCGAACTTCACCGTCCGCGGCCCACCGTTTTGTTGAATCAGCCAATCCTCCAGCGCGGTCCGATCGTCTTTTTGCAAATGCTCCGTGTTCGCGACGATCTTCGGCACGACCATCTGATAGATCTTCGGCAAGTTTTCGAGCACCCGATCGTTCACATAAATCTTGTCATCTTTTCGCTCGAGCGTAATTTGCTTCTGCGCATAGCCGACGACGCGCCCAACAAGTTGCAGGCCATTCGCAAGCTTCCAAGTTTGTTGCTTGCGAAGTACCTTTTGAGATTCCTCGCTGGCTTCTTTGCTCTTGAGATAATCGCGATCGGCAACAGACAAAATATCGATCGGAACCATGCCCAATTCGTGGTCAGCGCGCTGCAACACGACTTCTTTGTCATTGAATGCGATCAAGTCGGCTTCGATTTTGTAGAGCCCGGTTTTGTCCGTCCACGTTCTCGCTTGCGCCACCGGCGACACGCAGCAAGCCACCGCAATGATCAGCAAAGAAACGGTACTGCGGCACGTCATAACTCGCCTCCACTTAGAAACTGGCTCGGGCACCGGCTTGCGATACTTGCTCCATCTTGCACTGCCGCGGCGCTTTATCCGGCCGCCAACGCAACAACTTCGTTCCATGCCGAAAGCGTCCTCCGGTCAAATGATCGTATTCCACTTCGACGACGAGCTTCGGTTTGAGCGGCTCCCACTGCGTCGAACGCTCGGTGCTCCACCGGCTTGGCCCGCCAGGCGCTTTGCCCGTGAATCCCGGCGGCGCGATCAGCTTTTCGAGCTTCTTCGTAAGTGCTGCCTTGTCGCTGCGTGCA
>DATBAY010000575.1:0-8606 GCA_036271295.1 Lacipirellulaceae bacterium
TTCCAAAATTGGGATTTGTCATGGAAAAGGCGCGTGTTTGTCTCATGCTGACCGCGTTGTTGGGGCTTCATCCTTCGCCGGCGATTGGCGATGAAGTCTCGAACGGCCCGGATGGAATCAATGTCCCATCGATTGGCTTAAACGGCGCGGGTATCGACATCGGCGAGATAGACGAAACCAGATCGGGCGACCCAAAAAGACTGGATGGAATTACGCCCTTCGATACCGATAGCTCGTTGGTTAATTCTTCGGTTGATCCTTTTCAAGTGTATTGGCGGACTCGCGCCACTTTATCGATGCCGGCGACATTTAATGCCCACCCGAATACGAGTTCGGACGTAAAGGAACCAGTCTTGGGTGCTTTCGTCGATCATGCCACTCAATAGCCGTAGCAGGCGTTGTCCAGTACATCTTTTTTAAATTCCTACCAGTGGCGAATACGAAATATGGGTACAGCAGCGGGAGCAAGAAACGCTTTTACCGTTAGGCCAAGACTACGGTCTTGCCTGGTGGTACGGCTTAGCTCCGCCGCTTGCTGTCGCCGGAGATTACAACGGCGACGGCGTAATCAATGCGCAGGAATACGCTGTTTGGAGAAGCGGATTTGGGTCAACGGTAACGCCCGGCACTGGTGCAGATGGCAATGGCGACGGCGTGATCGATTCCGGTGACTACGTTGTTTGGCGTAACGCGATGACGGCAGGAAGTGGCGCAGGAAATACTGCGGCCGTGCCGGAGCCGTGCATTTCGATCTACTTGAGCGTTCTTGCCGCGATTGCGCTTCAGGTGCGTCGACGGCCGGGTGTTTGACGCATTCATATCGCGCCCATTCAGGGCTTCGTAAACCGTGGTGGGGCGTACAGACCCAGGCCTGAAGGCCTGGGCTATTATGGCGTGGCTTTCGGGCCTGGGGATAATGCATTCAGCGCTCGTTGAGTTAGAGCTTTTTCTCTTCGGCGGTTAGCGGGCGCTCGCCGAACATTGGTTTTTCGTCGTCGTCGAATTGCAAGTACAGCAGCGAGGCGGTGTCCTCGTTGAGCCGGATGGCGATGCTGAAGTTTGCGCGCAGAGTTGTGCCGGCGGCGTTTTCGGAGTCGACCCAGGCGTGCATGCGGGAGGTTGATTTATTGATGGGCGTGGTTTGCCATTCGGCGGGCGGGGCGAACTTGGCGGTGGCGGGAGATTGCAGGGAGCGCATGACGAAGAGTTGGGCCATCGTTCGCATTTGAGCGTCGCCCTCGAGCGCGGGGGCGAGCGGGATGTTTGCGGCGAGGCTGAAGGCGGCGCGGCGGCTGTGGGCAATCGCGTAGGCCGATGCGGCGAGGCAGATGGCCAAAAGGCCGAGAGCGATGAGTTTGAATGTGATCGAAGATGACTGGGGTGCGCCGCAGTGGCGGCAGTTTCCAACTCGTCCATCAAGTTGCTTGCCACAGTGATTGCATGCCAAGGTCGCCATATGCAATAGATCCGGAATCGCGGCAGGCTTGCGTTGTGCCGCAGTTAAGAAGATTTCAATTTCTCGACTTCGGCTTTGGCGGCGGCGAGGTCGGACTCGAGCTGGCGGACTTCGGCGGGGTCATCCATTTGTTTGCGCGCGCCGGCGAGGCGCTGCTGGATGTCTTTCATCTTTTTGTTGAGGAGATCGACGCGTTTTTGGGCTTTTTTGTCCATGGAGAGAAGGGGGCTGGGGATTGGGGGCAGGGGGTTGGGGACGAAGAGGGCTCTCGCAGAGGCGCGGAGGACGCAGAGGGTGAATCGGGGTGGACGACTCTAGGTCGGTCAATGTCTCTCTGCGGAGTCTGCGCCTCTGCGTGAAATTTCTTAAATATAGATATCTATTGAGTGCTGGAATTTGCCGGGGCGATGAGTTGGGGGGCGGTTGTTTTGTCTTTCGGGGTGCGGGGATAGGTGCGGAGGAAGCTGCCGAGGGCGACTGTGATGATGGCGAGGCCGAGCGTCGTGCTGAGCCAGAGTTTCCATTTTTGGCGGAGGGCATCGGCGGCGGAGGTGCGGCCGGCGAGCAGGGCGGCGAGGAGGAAGACGATGATGGCGGCGAGCATTTTGATGCCGGCGATCATGTGGTAAGAGGGGGCGAGCCGTTCGTTCTGCTTGATGACCATGATGTAGTTGAACAGGCCGGTGATGAGGAGCAGCGCGGTGGCGATGCCGACCCATTTGGCCCAGGTGGCGCGGCGGCCGCCGAAGTATCGGTCGACCGGAGCGGTGCCGGGAGGCGTGTCGACGGGGGAGAGGACGGTGCGGATATAGAACAGGCCGCCGACGAGGATGATAGCGCCGAGGATGTGGCAGATGCGCGAGAGATATTGGAGCCAGAAGAAACCCGTGAGATTGGGCGTCGCAGTTTGCTGGGCGAAGAGCGTGAGGGAATGGAGCATGCGGAAGATTCCTTTCGGACGGCGGGCAACTCGCCGATGATATCGATCGCGTTAGAAAAGCCAACGCTTTGGCTATGGTAACGTCTGGGACTCTGTGCGCAAACGGTCGACGAGGGCGAGGGCTTCGTTGCGGGTAAAGATTTCGCCTTCAAGTTGGGCGTCGCGCACTTTTTCGAGGAGTGTGGAGAACTCGGGGCTCGGCGTCAGGCCGTGGCGGATCAGGTCGGAGCCATCGACGAGCTGCGGTGGATTCAGGCGCTCTGGTGGCCAAGCGAGGCGTTCGCGGCAGAAGGCAACGGCAGGATCCGCGCGTCCGGCAAGAGCTTCGCGCAGGGCGACAAGCTCTGCGGCTCCTTCGTTTGTGAGGAGCCGCTGAACAGTTGGCCATTTGCAATTGGTGGCGTTCGCAATCGTGCGAATGTGAGTGAGAAGCCAGGCGGCGCGTTCTATTTCTTTGTTCGTGTATCGAAGACGGCGGCCGAGTGAGGACGCAGGCTGTGGGACGCGGGAGTCGGCGTTCGTGGCTGGGAGAAGTAATGTCGCAAAGGCTACAGCCAGCGTCGGCTTATCGAGTACGGGGAGGATGCGGCACAGCTCTTCAAATTCTTGCGGTGAGAGCGCGGCAACTTCGGGCAGCACGGGTGCACTCAGGTTTGTTTCGCGAAGAAGCTTGACCGCGCGGGCACGGTTGGGATCGAGCAGCATGCGGCGGATTTCCATGCCGATGCGTTCGGGGCTGACAGTGATGATATCGGCAGCCATTTGTTGAATGGCGTGGAGCGTGGCGGCGTCGATTTGGAAATTGAACGTTGCGGCGAAGCGGACGGCACGGAGCATGCGGAGTTTGTCTTCGCTAATTCGCAGGCGGGGGTCGCCGATGGCGCGGATGGTTTTTTGCTCGAGGTCTAGCTGACCACCGACGTAATCGATGACTTGCTTGGCGAGGGGGTCGTAAAAGAGGCCGTTGATGGTGAAGTCGCGGCGCTGGGCGTCGTGCTCGGCGGTGGTGAAGTGGACGGCGTCGGGGTGGCGGCCGTCGCTGTAGGTGGCGTCTGTGCGGAAGGTGGCCACTTCGATTTGGCTGGCGGCGCGCGGGCCGAGCACGGTGATGACGCCGAAGGCGGCGCCGATCGGCAGCGTGCGGCGGTGGCCGAAGAGGTCGCGAATTTGGTCGGGCGTGGCGTTCGTGGCGACGTCGTAATCTTTGGGGGTGAGGCCGAGGAGCTCGTCGCGGACGCAGCCGCCGGCCCAGAGCGATTCAAAACCGGCGCCGCGCAGTTTTTGCGCGACCTCGAAGGCGAATTCGCGTTGAGCGGCGGGGGAAGACATGGGCCGGGATAAGGGTCTGGGGGTTAGAGCAATGCCGATTCGGTGTCGTGCGCGGTAATTGTTGTTGCGACCGCTTTATTGAGTTGATCGATGGCGTTGGTGCGTGCTTGTCCGTTCCAAGGGATCACGTGTTCGATGCCGGGGCGGAGTAGTTCGAGGACCAGTTCTGTTACTTGGGTGCTGAGGGCCTGTTCGGCGGCGAGGGCGTAGACGTAGAGTTGGAGTTCGTAACGCTTGGCAATGCGTTTAGCATCTGTGGCTGATACTTCGTTGGTTTTGTAATCGACGATTCGCCAGGCGCCCTTAGCGTCTTGGTAGAGGCAATCGATGTAGCCACGGAAGTATTGGGTGGATGAATTCCGGTTGGGCGGCCAGGGGAGGAGGAATTCGATTTCTCGGAGCAGCGTTTGGGCTGTGGCAAGTTGCTCGGCGCGTGCAGTACCGGCAAAGCGGGCCAGCATGGTCTGGGCGAGGCTAGTCGTTTCGGCCGTGTTCTGGATGACAAATTGGGGAGCTAAATGTTCGCACCAGTCGGCGATTTGGGAATCGGTGGCGGCGGTGCGGAAGTCAAGGCGGGCGAGGACTTCGTGGGTAAGTGAGCCGAGGCTGCGCGGGTCGAGCGGTAGCACTGGGGCTAAACCCCCGGGGGAGCCGGGGGCTGCCTGGGTGATCGCGAAATTGTTTTCGGCGGTATGAACAAGTTGGCCGGTGAGGCGCGAGAAGGAGAATTGGCGGCGGGCAGTGCAGTCCGGGAGGATGGGAGCCACGAGCGGTGGAATGGTGCCGGCGCCGTCGTCGGCTAGCGTATGAGCTTCGTCGAGCATTTTGAGAAGGTCGGAACCGCGCGAGCGGCCGACTGGTTTGCTTTCTACAGGCGGGGGGGCGATGTGGACACGCGGGGGCTCATAGTCCTGAGGGAGATCGGCAATGAATTCGCCGCTATGCAAGTTGAAGCGGGTGGCGATGAACTTCATCCAATCGCTTTTGGGGACGTCCGGCGCTTCGATGCTGGTTGAGAGGGCGAGGTAATCGGCGGCGCGGGTGCAGGCGACGTAGAGGAGGCGTTTGCGTTCTTCGAGTTCGGCGGCGCGTTCGCGAGCCGCGAAAAGCGTCATGCCGGTGGCGGTGTCTTCACGCGATTCGTCTGGCGATAGACGCACGACGGGGCCGAGGTCGTCGTCGAGGGCGGCGTCGGGGGCTTCGAGGCGCGGGATGCGGTCGAGGTCGGGAACGATGACGAAGGGGAATTCCAAGCCTTTCGCGCGGTGGATGGTCATGAGGCGAATGACGTCGGCCGATTCGGCGCTGGTGGAGGCGAGCGGTTCTTTGGGCGGTTGGGCGATAAACTCGGTGAGCTGCGTGATGAACTCGTTGAGGTCGTTGCCGTTTCGATCGGCGACGCGGGCTTGCTCGACGAGCTTGCTCAGGTTCGCGAGTTTGCGTTCGCCGAGGAATTCGGTAAGCAGAACGGCGTCGTAGCCGGTGAGATCGAAGGCTGCGTTTAGAAGCGCAGCGATCGGGACGCGGTTTTTGATCCCGCGGAGGTGGGTGAGTGCGCGGCGGGCGGCGTTGATTTTGGCTAGCTCCTCGCTGGCGAGCTCAGGGGGCGGTTCGTTGGCGAAAAGGCCGTCGTTGAGCGTGCCGCCGTGTTCGACGAGCCAGAAGAGCGACTCGTCGAAGAGCGAGAAGAAGGGGCTGCGGAGGACGCCGGCGAGGCTGATTTCGTCGGCGCTGCTGGCGATGGCGCGGAGTAGATTGAGGACGTCGAAGATTTCTTGCTGGGCGTAGAAGGCCTGGCCGCCGACGAGGTAATAGTCGAGGCCCTGGTCGCGGAGCGCTTCTTCGTAGTAGCGGACATCGCTCAGCGCGCGGAAGAGGATGGCGACGTCGCCGGGGCGGAGGCGGCGTGGTTGTTTGGTCTCGCGATCGATAACTGGAGCTTCGGTGGATTCGTTGTCGATGAGTTCGCGCAGGCGACGGGCGATGTTCTCTGCTTCCTGGCGGCGAGCCACTTCGACTTTTGATTCGCCGGCGTGATCGTCGTAGTTGGGCACTGTCCAGAGGAATTCGACGCAGGGTGCGTGGCCGGCCGGCTTGCGGTGAGCGACGAGTCTTTCGTATCCGGCGAAGGTGTCGTGGAAGAGCGCGTTGACGAAATCGATCACGCCGGGTTGGCTGCGAAAGTTGGTCGTGAGCTGCAGGCGGCCGGGATCGGGGACTTGGTCGCGGAGTTTGAGGAACTCGGGCGGCACGGCGCCGCGGAAGCGGTAGATCGACTGCTTGAAGTCGCCGACGAAGAATAGGCGTCCTTCGTCGAAGCCGGCGCCGCAGAGCTTTTTGATCAGGTCGACTTGCAAGGGATCGGTGTCTTGGAATTCATCGACGAGCAGGAGGCGGAGATCGGCGGACAGGGCTTCGCGAATTTCTGGTTTTTCGGGATCGCTTAGCAAGCGATGAGCGAGGACGAGTTGGTCGGTGAAGTCGAGGGCGGCCAGTTGATCCTTGCGGGCCTGGTAAGCGGCGGCGACGTCGGCGGCGAGTCGAAGCAGTTTTAGCCCGAGCAGCGCGGCAGCGCGTGCGGCGGTGTCATCCCACGGCGGCGGTTGGCCGCTCTTTACGACGTCGCGCACCTTTTCGCAGACTTTTTTGTATGCGGCAAAATCGTCGTCGCTTGGCCAATCGTCTTTTTTGCAGATGCTTTGAACTTTGGCGTTTTCAAGAATTGCTGCCAGGTCGGCTTCGGTGATCGAGTTGGGAGACTGATCGAGACGAGACACGATATTTCCGAGCGTTGACAGGGCGGAGGCGAATTTTAGGTTTCCGTTGTTGGGAGTCGCAATTGCGAGCAGGCGTCCCAACTCGGCGAGCGGCGCTTTTTCGCGGATGGCTTCGACCGCGAAGCGGATCTTGTCGAGGTCATAACGGGTGTGCCAGGCCGACACCATTTCTTGTGTTAATGCGTTGTCATTCTCACCATCGGTGCGCCAGCGGTCGAAGGCCGGGCGGTGTCGCTGGTCGACCAACAGCGAAACGCGTTGCTTTAGTTTGGCGAGCGTGCCGAATTCGGCGGCGAGATCGAGTGTATCGTTGTCGCTGGCGGCAAGGCGATGGCGGAGGACGTCGTCAAGCACTTCGAGGAACAGGACTTCGGCGGCGGCTTGTTCGAGGACTGCGAACGTGGGGTCGAGGCCGGCTTCGGAGGCGTGCGAACGTAACAGCGCTGTGCAGAAAGCGTGGATCGTGCTCACGCGCGCGGCGTCGATTTCGCGAAGCAAGCGTTGCCAGGCGGCGCGGTCGTCGGCGGAAAGCTGCTCGTCGTCGAGATGTTCGTAGCAGGCGGCACGAATGCGGCTGCGCATTTCGCGGGCCGCGGCGTCGGTGAACGTGATCGCGATGAGCTGATGGAGCGCGATCGGCGTCGCGGCGTCGCGCAGTGTGGGATCGAGATGAGATAGAAATCGCGACGTGAGGACGTGTGTTTTTCCGCAGCCGGCTCCGGCGGATAACGAGATCGACACATCGCGGCGGTCGATCGCGAGGGCTTGTTCTGTGGTTAGGGTGGCTGCTGCCATGGCGAATTATTTGTTTTCCAGCGGCACTGGGATTTTGTTGGTCGTACGCACCTGAGCGATGCGGCAGATGGTTTTGAAATCGCAGTAGCTGGTGCAGTTCGCGTCGTGACTGTCGACTTGGAAATCGCCGTGGCGCGTGGCGCGGACGATTTCCGCAATGCGGGCGATGACCTTTTGCTGGAGGTCGGCCCAGTCTTGGCTGGGTTTGCCGTCGACGGAGCAGTAGAGCGAGTAGTCCTTGCGCGTGGTGACACCGCTCTGCATCGACCAATAGCCGCTCCAGAGCGGTGCGGAATTTTCGTCGTTGAAGACGAGCGCCTGAGCGGCCATGACGTAGAGGGCGGGCTGCAGTCGTTCGCCGGATTCGATTTTTTCATGCGTGAGGGTGGGACGACGGCCGGATTTGTAATCGATGACGTTAAATAGCGTTTGGTCACCGGCGCGGCCGACGTCGATGCGATCGATGCGGCCGACGATGTTGATAGTTTCATCGCCGATCTTGAGATCGAATGGTTTGTCCGTCGACCGAGGATCTTCGTAACCCTTTTCGCCAGGATGCTTGCGCCCGAAACGCAACTCAAAGTGCGTGGGGCGGGGCCGTTCGTTGATGTGTGATTTCGTCCACGCGCTGTCGTATTTATCGTGCTGACCGTGGTAGAGGTCGGTCCATTTGTCGATTTGGCGTCGGTCGAGTTCGAGGAGGGCGGCTTCGATGCCGTCGCGGGGCGAGGCGTCGATGGCGGCTTGGAGCGCTTGTTTTATTTCAGTGGTGAAGCGAGCTTCGTCGCGGAAGACGGCGGACCAATTGCTGGCGGACTCGCCAAATTTGCGGTGGAACGTGGCGAGCACGTGGTGGAGCAGGCTGCCGCGGCGGGCGAAATCGGTTTCGAGCGTAAGATCGCCGAGGGGCTCGAGGCCGAGAACTTGCTCGAGAAAGAATTTGTAGGGGCAGGCCGCGTAGGTCTCGAATTGGCTGGGGCTCCAGGAATGTTTGGCGCCGAAGCGCAGCGCGAGGCGGGCCGCGACGGCTGGGCTGATGAGCACGCCCTCCGCGGGACCGAAGGATTCGCCATGAGCGCGGGCGTGTGTAATGCGGACGCCGGCGTCGATGGCTTGGGCGAGCGGTTTGGTGCCGGGGTGGGTAATCAAACCGGCGAGCAGGCGGCGGTCGCCCTCGGTTTTTGATGCTTCGGCCAGGGCAGCGATGCGCCAATCGCTCACGCTGCTGATTGCAGCTCGTGATGGCACGGGCGAAAGCTGCGGCTTCGTGGTTCGAATGGCGCCCTTATTGCCCCGAAACATTCGCTGC
>DATBAY010000576.1:0-5684 GCA_036271295.1 Lacipirellulaceae bacterium
TCAGGTGCCTTATCGCGCCGCAGGTGGGTGAATTTGAGGTCGAAATCGCTTTCCACCATGGCGTTTACGATGCCTTCGATGCAGGCCGCGTCGTAGGGCGAGCCGACGGAAAATGGGCCGGTGTAGACCAAGGCGATCGACGCCGCGGAACGTCGCCCCACGGTGGGCGAGTAGCCACAGCGGCTCACCGCCTCCAGGACGCGGTCGCGCAGCTCCGGCGCCACGGCCGTACTGCCGTTTACGACGCGGGAGACGGTGGCAATCGAGACACCGGCCTTCTGGGCGACCCTACGAATCGTGGTCATGGCGAAAATAGCGAGAAAATTGCGCGAGAAACAGTTTCTCTGTTTACAATATCGAGCGGCGGGGCGAACGTCAACAAAACGGTTGGGCTGTGCGGGGCGATCCCCCGCTTATCTGCGGGTAAGGCGTGACAAGCGTAAATCAAAAACTGGCGCTGCGCGAGAAGTTCGCTTACGGTGTGGGCGATGCGGGCGCGAATCTCGTTTTTCAAACGCAGATCACGTTTCTGTTGTTTTTCTATACGAATGTGCTGGGGATCGCTTCCGGAGTGGCCGGGACGATCTTATTGATCTCGCGAGCAATCGACGCGTGCAGCGACCCGATCATCGGCGCACTGGCTGATCGGACGCGGACACGGTGGGGGCATTACCGGCCGTGGATCTTGTGGACTGCCGTGCCGATGGCGATTGCGCTCGTCCTTTGTTACACGGCCCCGGATATGAGTGCGACCGCGAAAGTCGTGTGGGCGATCGTGACTTACAACGTTTTGATGGCCGTGTACGCGGCGAACAACATTCCCTATTGCGCGCTCTCGGGTGTGATGACTTCGGACCCGCGCGAGCGAACGAGTTTGTCCTCGTGGCGGTTCGTGTGCGCGATGTTCGCCACGCTGGTCGTGAACATGTTCACGCTCAAAATGGTTGATTCTCTTGGTGGAAGCGATGTGGCGCTAGGGTACCAGTGGACGATGGCGGCGTGGGGCGTGGTCGCGGTCATCTTGTTTTGCATCACGTTCACATTCACGCGCGAGCGGGTGTTGCCGAGCCCGAGGCAGCGTTCGACGGTGCGGCAGGACTTGAGCGACTTGCTACACAACAAACCCTGGTTCGAATTGTTCGGTCTGGCGCTGTTGATTCATGTTGAGCTGGCGCTGCGCGGCGGCGGCATGTTGTATTACTTCAAGTACTACTCGCGGTCGGCAGACGTTTTCAGCTGGATTGATAATTTTGGGCTGTTCAACGGCGTTGGCCTGGCGTTTGTGATCTTGGGCGTGAGTTTGTCGAAGTGGCTCGTCGAATGGTTAGGTAAAAAGGCGGCGTTTCGCTTGTGTCTGGTACTGTCGGCGGTATTCATGGGTTTGATGGCGACGGTGCCGCGCGATTCGCTCGCGACTTTGTTTTTGCTTCAGATCTTACTGCAACTTTCGTTTGGCCCGACGATTCCGATCCTGTGGTCCATGATGGCCGACGTGGTGGACTACTCGGAATGGGAAACGGGGCGGCGGTCGACGGCGCTGGCGTTTGCTTCGATTGTTTTCGGGCTGAAACTGGGTCTGGGAATTGGCGGCTGGTTAGACGGCGAGGCGCTGGCGTGGTTGGGGTATTCCAAAGATGTCGCGCTAACTGCAACCGGGGAGCGTGGAATCGTGATGCTGATTAGCGTCGTGCCGGCGGCGGCGCTGCTTATCGGCGCGATCGTGCTGCGGTACTATCCGCTCACGGATCGCATGATGGATGACATCGAGATCGCCCTTGCCGAGCGGCGGGCGAAGCTTGGGCAGAGTATTTAGGCGGCGTTGAGATGCACAACTTCCTTGGTTTGAGTTCAGTGATGCGACGCAGAAGTGTTCATAAACGTCTGCATGTTTGGTTTGCTGTGGCGACGGCGGTTTCAATTTCTTTGACATTGGTCGGTAAGTCGCCAGCTAAAACTGCATCGGTCGAGCAGCCAGCCACGCGGCCACAGGAGCGCCCGTGGCTGGATCGAGATCGCTCGCTCGATGAGCGTGTTCGGTTGCTGGTCGCGCAGATGACGCTGGCGGAAAAGATCGGCCAGATGTGGCAACTCGGCGGACTTGGGCCCGATGCCACGATCACGGGTGATGGAAAGGCAGCGCGTGGCGGGTTAGTCGACGACATTCGTGCGGGAAAAGTCGGATCGGTAATCAACGAAGTCGACACGCCAACGATCAATGCGCTGCAGAAGGTGGCGGTGGAAGAGAGCCGGCTGGGGATACCGCTCATTATTGGCCGCGACGTGATTCATGGTTTTCGGACGGTGTTTCCGATTCCACTAGGACAAGCGGCGAGTTGGAATCCGGAACTCATTGAACAAGCAGCCGCCATTGCGGCGCATGAGGCAAGGTCCGTAGGAATCGCATGGACGTTTGCGCCGATGGTGGACATCGCGCGAGACCCGCGTTGGGGGCGGATTGCGGAGAGTCCTGGTGAAGATCCGTATCTGGCGAGTGAGTTTTCGGCGGCAATGGTGCGAGGTTTTCAGGGCAAGGATTTAGCGGCCCCGGATCGCATCGCGGCGTGCGCGAAGCACTTTGCTTGTTATGGGGCGACGGAAGGAGGGCGAGACTACAACACGGCGTCGATCGCACCTTCGACATTGCACAACGTGTATTTGCCGCCGTTCCGCGCGGCTGCGAAGGCAGGCGTGGCGACGTTCATGACGTCGTTCAATGAGCTTAACGGCACGCCGGGTAGTGGCAATAAATATTTGCTGCGCGATGTGCTGCGTGACGATTGGAAGTTCCGCGGCTTTGTAGTGAGCGACTGGGAATCGATTCGCGAGATGATTGCGCACGGCTATTGCCGCGACGATAAGGACGCGGCGCGAACTGCGGTGGAGGCGGGCGTCAGCATGGAGATGGTCAGCCCGCTGTACCACAACGAGTTGGCGTCGCTGGTCGAGAAGGGCGACGTAGCGCAATCGACGATCGACGGGCTCGCGGCGGAAGTGTTGCGCGTAAAAATGCGGCTCGGGTTGTTCGAGAAGCCGTACACCGACCCGCAGGGTGCGGACCTCATGAGCGAGGACGACTTGAAGACGGCCCGCAAAATGGCCACGCAATCGATCGTGTTGCTAAAGAACGAAGGACGAGTATTACCACTCAATCCTGAAAGCGTGAAGAAGATTGCAGTCGTCGGACCGCTCGCAGATGATGCGCGGGCCCAGCTTGGTACGTGGTCAATCGATGGTCGAGTAGAGGACTGTCGCACACCGCTCTCTGCGATCAAGGAAGCGGCGGGGTCGGGAGCTCAGGTAACCTACGCGAGCGGCGTGGCAGATTGTTTGGACCGGTCCACTGAAAAGTTCACGGAGGCCGTCGATGCGGCGCGCAATGCCGATGTGGTATTGATGTTCGTCGGAGAGAGCGCGGACCTATCGGGAGAGGCGCATTCGCGGGGAATTCTCGATTTGCCCGGCGCGCAAAATGAACTGGTTGATGCCGTCGCGAAAACGGGTAAGCCGATCGTGCTTGTCGTGGAGGCGGGGCGTCCGCTGACGATCGGGCGGCAGATCGAAAAGGCGGCGGCTGTGCTGTACGCGTTTCACGGCGGGACGATGGCGGGACCGGCGATTGCGGATTTGCTGTGGGGCTTGGAATCACCCTCAGGAAAATTGCCGGTGACATTTCCGAAAACCGTCGGGCAGATTCCTCTCTATTACAACCACACCAACAGCGGCCGGCCGGCGAGGCCGTACAATTTTGCGAAAGACAGCCACATCGACGACACGATTCGACGCGACTTAGGCAACAATTCGAACTATATGGATGTCAGCCCGTATCCGTTGTTTCCGTTTGGTTATGGGTTGAGTTATGCGGCGTTTGAATACGGGCCCACGAAGTTGTCGGCAGACAGTCTCAAAAAGGGCGAGAGTATTAAGGTGACGGCCGAGGTGAAGAACACCGGCACCCGCGCTGGAGACGAAGTTGTTCAGCTTTATATCCACGAGAAGTCGGCGAAGCCGGTGCGGCCGGTGCGCGAGTTGAAGGGATTCCGGCGGGTGCATGTGGAGGCGGGGGAATCGTCGAGCGTCGAATTTTCGTTGTCGGCCGAGGACTTGGCAGTTTTCAACAACAAGGAGAAGGCTGTTCCGAAGCCTGGGAATTTCGAGGTTTTCCTCGGCGGGAGCTCGCTGGCACCATTAGCGGGCGAGTTCAAAGTCGAGAAATGAGGCGGGAACGGCAAAATCTTCACGAAATCGAAAACTAGCCAAAAAACGGCGTGACAAAACGGATATCAATCTGCCCATAATGTTGAAACTGCGGCGAGCTTCAACATGAATTCTGGCGCGCAAGCCAAAGCAGAAGAACTATTTACGTCGGCCCGAAATGGGTCGTGTTCTTGTTTAGGACAGCTGCTGGCGCTGTATACTAATTACCTGAAGCTTCTCGTCGCGGCGCAGCTCGATACCCGGTTGCGAGCGCGGGTGAGCCCTTCGGATATCGTGCAGGAGTCGTTCTTCGAAGCGCATCGCGACTTCGGCGACTTTCGCGGGAATTCGATTGGCGAGTTTGTCACGTGGCTGCGGCGGATCGTGGTGAACAACATCCTGCGAGTCGTGGAGCAGCACGTGCTGGCCGAGAAGCGCGATGTACGGCGAGAGGTGTCGCTCGAAGAGATCGGGCGGCGGCTGGAGAAATCGACCGTGCGGCTGGAAACGTTCCTGGCCGAGCAGGGGGAGTCGCCCAGCGGGTGCGCGGTGCGGCGAGAGGACGAGATTTTGCTGGCGGATACGCTGGCGAGCATGCCGGCCGACTATCGGGACGTAATTGTGTTGCGGCATATCGAGGGGCTGCCCTTTGAGGAAGTCGCGGTGCGAATGGATCGATCTGCCGGCGCGGTACGAATGTTGTGGTTGCGGGCGCTGAAGAAAATGCGTGAATCACTGAATGATGAAGGCGGATGATGGGGCGGCAGACGCATCTCGATGAAACTTGCTCGCAGGCCGATTCTCCGCGCGCCGAGTTGGCCGAGATTCTGGAGCGCTATCTGGCGGAGTTGGAAGAGGGCAATGCGCCGGATCACGAAGCGCTCCTTGCCGCACACCCAACGTTGGCGGGCGAACTGCTGCCCTATTTAGAAAGTTTGCGCCTTCTCGACGGCGCGACGCGCGATTTGCGGGCCGCGAAAACGGTGGTTAGCGAAGCGGATGCCATCGCGCCCGGCGGACGGCAAATCGGCGAGTACCGAATTGCGCGGGAAATCGGGCGCGGCGGTATGGGCATCGTCTACGAGGCCCATCAGAAATCATTGAATCGGCAAGTGGCGCTCAAAGTATTGCCGTTCGCGGCAGTATTGGATCAGCGGCAAATTGCTCGGTTTCGAAATGAGGCCCAGGCGGCGGCCCAGCTGCATCACCCGCATATCGTACCCGTGTTTGCCGTCGGGCAAGAGCAGGGCATCTACTTCTATGCGATGCAATACATTGATGGGCAGTCGCTCGATCAAGCGATTGCCGAGCTGCGGGAATTCGCGCCGCGAACGGGAGACGCTTCGACGAAGGAGGCGGGCGCCGTCAACGGATCCACGACCACGTTGAACTATGCGGGCACCTCGGCATTTGGCCAGCAGCGACCGGTGCGCAGTTCGGATTTCTTCCGGACCGTGTCCCGGTTAGGAAAAGAAGCGGCCGAGGCCTTG
>DATBAY010000577.1:0-1728 GCA_036271295.1 Lacipirellulaceae bacterium
TCGCGAGCGGGCTGAGAAAATCATCGCGGAGGAGCTAAGGGCTTACGATCTCGAAAAGCTACTCACGGTGGAAGTTGAGATCGTCGATCGCTTGGCGGCCGATGGCGATAAAAAGTTCAAACGCGTCGTTAGCAACGTGAAACGCGACGCGCCGGATGCGAAACAACCCGGCTAGCGCGGCGGCGGACGTTTCGAAAACTCGTCGCGGCGCCACAAAACGTCGGCCGCGTGACGAACCCAGGTTAGCGCTGTCGTCAGCGTTTTAGTTCGCCAGCTACGGCTGCGAGGCACGAACGTTTCCGCGAGATGCCGTCGCGAGGCGTGTTCGGGGTCGGGACCGTCCAACTCCAGATGCCATCGCAGTTCATCGGCGAGCGCTCCGATTACGCGGATGGCCGAGTAAGTGCCGAACTCCGCTGTTGAATATCGATAGTTGCAAGCGGGAAATAAGGCTCGTAGCCACGGCCCAAATCCGCCCCGGACCTCGTAAGACTTCGCAAACGTTTTCACTCGGGTTACCGAATGCGGCCCGAAGTTGTCGCGCCACCAATCGCAGTTCTCCAAGCCTTCGGACTCGGAAACGAGCAGTTGTCCCTCGGCCCAGCGGCCTAAACCGGTATGAAAATCTAAATGGGCAACTTCTTCGGCATCACCCAAAATGCTCGGCAAAAATCGCTCCAGCACCTGCAATGATTGTGTTGGCGCGGCACCGCCGAAGAACAGCCAATCTGGGTAATCGTATTGCCCGACGGGCAGCGTCTGCCAGAACGAAGCCAAGCCGTGGCGAAGTGCGAGCCACGCGACGCGCGCCTTCCAAAGTCCAAATCGCCAACGGTGACGTGAAAGTTTCAACACGTGGCGGAACCGCGCCGCGAGTGGAGGCGCACCGGTGTAGGATTCGTTCTTCAACAGGAAATTGCGATTGAGGTCGACGTTGTCCTCATTGAATCGCCGCCGCCAGGCGAAGCCGTACGGATTGACGGCGTGAATTAGGACAACTGCGGCTTCGGCCGGCAGCTGCCAATTGGTCAGCACTTGCTCCAAAAATGCTGTCTGCACGGCCGACCCAAAAAGCCCTTCGACACCGTGCACGCCACTAGTCAGGACGAGAGCGGATTTCGGCTTCGAGGCGCCGGCGACCGTGATGTCGATCGTTAACGGCTTTTCGTTGGGACTGGCGGCGTTAATGCAAAGCGCGTGGTGTTCCAGGCCCGCGCGCGAACTACATGACAGAAACCGATCGCGCGCTGAAAAGTAGTCCGACGAATAAAAGCTCGTCGCCGCACGAAGTTCGCTCCGCAATTGAGCCGCATGCGGGTCGACGTGCGTCGCGATTCCGTCCACGGCACCGGCCTCCGTTACTTCGTGTCGCCGCTGTCCCGAATTTCGTCGAGAGTCATTTTACGATTCGCCCAGTAGGCGTCGTCGCGAAACTCAAATTTTGTTGGCTCAAACTTTCCTACGAGATCTACGCGAGTTCCCGCCTCGGGAATCTTGTCTTCGATGCCAACACACCAGTAGACGCCGTTAACGAGCAATCGGCGTACCGCATCGTTCAACAAATCGACCGATGCCCCCATCGTGGTGGCGAACGCACGTCCCGTCTTGCCGCCGGGCAGTTGGTAAGTCTTCGTCCAGGCGACTGGCATCATCGGTTCATTTTTTGGCCCGGCTACGGCTGGTCCGTCATCGGGTCGCATTCCGTAGAACCGATCATTGGCATCGAAT
>DATBAY010000578.1:0-9868 GCA_036271295.1 Lacipirellulaceae bacterium
TTCGGCGGCGGAATCACGATCGTATACGGCGGCCGCGGATCATCGGCCTTTGCATGAAAGTACCCGCGGTCTTCCCAGAAGGAGTACCACTTAGATTGGGCTGCCGCATGATCGTATTGGGCGGGAAGCGACTTGAAATCCATTTGCGTCATTGATTCGATTTGCACAATTTGTATTCGATTGCATCCACGAGCGCGTCCCAACTTGCCTTGATGACGTTTTCGTTCACGCCAACAGTTCCCCACGTGGTGCCGTCCTCGTCTTTGCTTTCGATCACGACCCGCACCGCGGCCGCCGTACCGGCATCGCTATTGATGACTCGCACCTTGTAATCGACGAGTTGCACGCCTCGCAGGTTGGGGAAATGCCCATTAAGCGCTTTTCGCAGGGCCGCGTCCAGGGCGTTCACCGGGCCGTCCCCCTCGGCTACTTCATGCCGAACCTCGTCGCCGACTTGGAGCTTCACCGTAGCCTCGGTCGTCGTGGTGCCATCGCCCGTGGTTTCAACGTCCACATGATAATGCATTAGTTCAAAATGAGGCTTGAACGTGCCGGCCGCACGCTGCACGAGCAAGTCGAACGAAGCCTCGGCGACCTCAAATTGGTAGCCGCGATTCTCCAGGTCGACCACTTGCTTCAACACGCTCTCCATGAGCGCGCTGTCGTTTTGCAAATTCGCCTTACTCGTCAGAGCAACAATGTTCGATCGGCCCGAAAGCTCGCTAACCAGCACTCGCCGAGTATTGCCAACGCTTTCCGGCGCGATGTGTTCGTAGCTGCTGGCCACGCGGTTGACGGCATGCACGTGCATGCCGCCCTTGTGCGCGAACGCGCTCTGCCCGACAAACGGCTGATTGTTGCGAAAGTGCATGTTGGCGACTTCGTACACGTACCGCGAAAGTTCGGTAAGGTGTTCCGCCCCGGCGCCTCCCAATATTCGGTAATCTTTTTTCTTGAGTCCCAGATTAGCGATCACGGAAACTAAGTCTGCATTTCCGCAACGCTCACCGAACCCGTTGATCGTCCCCTGCACGTGAGTCGCTCCCGCATCGATCGCTGCTAGCGCGTTTGCAACCGCCAAATCACAGTCGTTGTGCGTATGAATTCCTAGCGGCACTTTTACGACGGCGGCGGCCTCGCGCGTGGATTTGGCAACCTCTTCCGGCATCGTCCCGCCATTTGTATCGCACATGACGACGATCATCGCCCCGCCCTCCTCGGCCGCCTGAATCGTCTTCGCCGCATAATCGGGGTTTGCTTTCCAACCATCGAAGAAGTGCTCGGCGTCGTAGATCACGTCTCGGCCCATGTCGCGCAAATAGGCGATCGTCTCGCGGATCATCGCCAAGTTTTCGTCAAGCGACACCCGCAATACTTCGTTCACGTGAAAATCGCTCGTCTTGCCAACGATCGTCACCACGGGCGCTCGCGACTCGACCAGCGCCTTCATTCCAGGATCATCCGCCGGCAAAACTCCCTTGCGGCGAGTCATGCCAAACGCACACAAACGACTCCGCTTGAGCGGTTCCGCGGCCAGCCGCTGAAAGAACTCGGCATCCTTTGGGTTCGATAGCGGATATCCGCCCTCGACGAAATCGAAGCCGAGCTCATCCAACCGCCGCGCAATGAGCAGCTTGTCCTGCAAGGAGAAGTTCACGCCTTCGCCCTGGGCGCCATCACGCAACGTGGTGTCGTAAACCTGTACCGACTTCATAAAACCTCTGCTTAACAATCAACATCAGCTTCACTTCTTGCCAGCGAGCCGCCCGAGCCGCTGGCTAATTCGGCCCGCATTCTCGTTGTCGCCAATGGACCGAGCGACCTCGAGGCCCTGTTTCAAAACAGCCACCGATTTTTCCGGCTCGCCATTCGCCTCATAAGCCTTTGACAAATCAATATACACTTCCACTGCCTTCGGATTGATGCGGACCGCCGCTTGATAAGCTTCGAACGCCTCCGGTTTTTTTCCCAGCTTCCAATACGCCGCGGCCAGATTGCGCTCAGCCGTCCAGTAGTTTGGATCCACAGCCAGCACCGTGTGAAAGGTGGCGATCGCGTCTTCGTTGCGATTGGCCAGGTACTGGGCAACTCCCAAATCATTTCGCATCGCCGCACTCTTCGGTAAAACGCGTACAGCCTCGGCGAAATGCGTCACGGCTTCGTCATGGCGCCCATGCTTTTGCAGTAGCAAAGCTAACATGTAGTGCACTTGCGCGGCGTCCGGGTTCAGGCGCGTCGCCTCCAAATACTCCTTCATGGCCGATTCGTCATCGCCCGCGTGCTCGTAGTAATAGCCGATGGCGTGGTGCGCCATCGCATTATCGGGCTGAGCGGTCAGCACCTCTGCCCACAGATTCAGCTCACTGCCATACGCGCCCAATCGCAGCGAGCTGACGAGGCAAAACGCGATCGCCAAGATCACGGCCAGCACGCCAACTCCCGCCAGCGGCCGGCGATAGTCCCAGCCCGCTGTCACCACGCTGCGGCGACGAACAATCGCTTCAGCCACCTGGTACGCCGCTAAAACGACGATGATCACAGGCACCAGCAGCGGCAAATACATTCGCCGCTCCGCCGCCATTTCAGTGACGATCGGAATCACGAACGTCGGCGCAAGCAATGCGAAATACCACGTGCCAAGAAAACCGAGCGGCCAGTTCTTCCACAACAGCCACAGCGTCGCGAACCCGATGAGCAGCAGCGGCACGACATACATCCACGCCTCGCCCAAAGTCGTGAAATAAGGCATGGCATAGTGAAACAACAACGGCCACGGCCAAATCGCCAGCTTCAAGTACAAGAAGAAAATCTTCGACTGCGTCAGCCACCACGTCGGTCCGGAAATGCCCTGTGAAAACCCCGTGGCATCGCTGTGTGGCAGACTCCAATTCAAGGCGAACAGCAAAATCCAAGTGGCAAACAATGATGCATGCAACCGCCACGAGCGTCTCACAGCGTTTGCCAACGTCCCGCTCACAAACGTGCGATCGAATAACAGCACCATCAACGGCGCGGAAACCATCACCTCTTTCGATGCCATGCCCGCCAGGCACGCCAACAGGGCGAGACATAACCACACGCCCGAGTTAGTCCCGCCGCCCACTTCCAAATAGCGCACGCTGCAATACAGCGTGGCAAGATAACAGCACGCCATCGCCAGCTCAGTGCGCTGGGTCACATAGATGACGGCCTCGGTTTGCAAGGGATGCAAAGCCCACAGCAACGCCACAATAAGCGCCAGCCAGCCGCCAGTTTGCTCATAGTGCCCGCCGAAATACGGGAGCTGCAACGTTCGCCGCATAGTCGCCCATACCAGCAGCGACGCCAAAAAATGGATCGCGATATTTACGGCATGGTAGCCCGCCGGGTTGAATTTTCCGAAGTAGTAATTGATCGCAAACGACAGATTGACGAGCGGCCTGCCGGAGATTGGCATCTCCGCAGGCGGATTGAGCGGCCCCGGTTTCACGCTTCCAACGAGTGGCCACATCGACAGAATCGAATCATTCGCAAGAATCGTAGCGCGATCGTCGAACACAAACGGCACATTCAACGCGGGCCCATACACGGCGGCGATGAGAAAGCCCAGCAGCAAGACGACCGCCCACGCCGGCGGGCGGCCATACCGTTCGCTCGATGCGCGAACCACCACGCCGCCTTTTGGCGGGCGAACGAAGTCTGCAGTTTTCGCGCGCTTCGACATAGCCGCAATAAAAAAACCCCGAGGCTTTGGGCCTCAGGGTCGGTACTTTTCGAGTTGCTCGACAACCGCCCTTATGGCCTCTCGTTCGCGCTACTAATCGAAATGTCGCCGACAATCTCGGGAAAGACGGCAGCCACATTACTCAGCAAAACGAACATGAAACTAAGGGTCTACAGCGGTTCTCGATCTTCAATAAAACAAGCTTAACGGCCAAAATGGCAGCAGTCAAGTTTGCCTCAATATCGCGGCATTTAAAGCTTAGCGCATTAACAAATTCCAATAACAAAAGAGTATTTTTGACCGCGGTCGCGCACGACGCGGTACTAACTGAACTCCCGTGCGTACCGTCGACGTCGCTTTGCGCTTTCGCAATTTTGGGCAATGAATTCGCGGTTAAGATCCCGGCATTGCGCTTGACCCGCCCGGACGCTTCAGCTTAAGGTGCGATAGTTCAATCCCACCTTTAGTCCGCCACACAACACCCCCACCTCGGCGGACACCCAGTTCCCTTTCTATGAAAGGAGCATGCTATGCGCAATTGCTCTCCCGTGCGCGGTACGGACGCCCGCACGCGCCAACTTCGCCAAGCGCCACCGGGCTTCACGCTCGTCGAACTGCTGGTCGTGATCGCGATCATCGGCATCCTGATCGCCTTCCTGCTGCCTGCGATCCAGGCAGCCCGCGAGTCGGCCCGCCGCTCCCAGTGCCAGAACAATCTCAAGCAGATTGGCCTCGCGATTCAGAACCACCACGACACCCGTAAAGCGTTCCCCATGGGGCGCAACGCGTTCGACCAATACGCCGTTTCTTGGGCGTTCTTCATTCTGCCGTACATGGAAGAAACTTCGATCTACAACAGCTGGAATTCGAAGGCCCGGGTCGACGACTCCACCAACGACGCCGCCATGCGCACGCCGGTTGAAGCCTTCGCCTGCCCCAGCCGCCGCCGTGCGGCCGCAGATCGTAACTTCGATAACAACGGCTCCGCCCCCGCCGCGGGAGACTTGGGAGTCGCCACGTTGGCAGACTATTCCGCGAACGCCGGCATCAAGCTGATGACTGGCATGGTCGGAGAAGATACGGCCGCCGGTGCTTTCGGCCAATTTAACCGCGCCGTTGCCGGCCCGATCTTCAGCGGCTCGCATATCAACGAGCGTCAGGTCGAAGACGGCCTCTCGAAAACGATCGCGGTTGCTGAACGTCACCTGGCCCCCGTCCCTGCCAACACACCGCCCGAAATGGAACATTTCGCGATCGGCGACACCGCTTCGATCGCGGGTGACACTCCCAATACGACGTTCCGTTGTACTGGGTGTACAGGAGATGACACAAAAGACGGATTAGCCACCAGCATTGATGACCCGGATGTCAACAAGTTCGGCAGCTCTCATTCGAACGGTGTCGTGCAAGCAGTCTTCCTCGACGGTCACGTCCGCGGCCTGAAGCCAGATATCGCGATCACGGTGCTAAAGGCTCTAAGCACCATCGGAGGCGGCGAAGCCGTCCAAGACAACGATTAGCGCGTCCGTCACGTGCTCGTAAAATTCAGCACTCCCCTTACGGCCTGGTCGCTTCAGCGACCAGGCTTTTCTTTTTACAATTTAATCCATGCCAACTCTCAACGAACGCGCTCACGAACTCGCCAGCGCCATGGTCGCCGACGCCGACACGCTCGGCATCGCCGTCAGCACCCTCGATTGCGGCACCCGCATTATCGACTGCGGCGTGAAAGCCCCCGGAAATATGGAAGCGGGATTTCGTTTAGCCGAGGTATGTCTGTCCGGTCTAGGATCGGTTCATCCGTTTGTGTCGCTGGATCCGGCACTGGGAGTTTATAGGGGCGTCGGAATCGCCACACAGTACCCCTTTGAAGCCTGCATGGCGTCGCAGTACGCGGGCTGGGAAATCAACGTCGACGGCTACTTCGCAATGGGCTCAGGACCCATGCGTGCTGCTGCCGCGCGTGAGAAGTTGTTTGAAGAATACAACTACCGCGATGCGAGTCCGCAGACCTGCGTCGGGGTGTTAGAAACCAGCAAGCTTCCGACAAACGAAGTCTGCACTCATATAGCACAAAAGTGCGGTGTTGCTACCAACTGGCTGACGCTCTTGGTTGCACGTACGAAGAGCCCCGCCGGAACTGTGCAAATCGTCGCGCGGTGTATCGAAACCGCAATGCATAAGCTTCACTCACTCGGATTCGACTTGCGCCGCATTGAGCGCGCTTGGGGGCGCGCTCCAATACCTCCGATCGCATCCGACGATCTTACCGCAATTGGCTGGACCAACGATTCCATCCTCTACGGCGGCTATGCTCATTTGCGCGTTGCAAGCGATGATGAGTCGCTCCAAGAGATCGGCCCACGCATCCCGAGTAGTGCGTCCAACGATTTCGGCCGGCCTTTCAAAGATATCTTTGCCCGCTACGACAACGACTTTTACCGCATCGACCCGTTGCTCTTCAGCCCCGCTAAAATCACGTTGGCGAATTTCGCAGGCACCGAATTCCATTTCGGCGAATTCGCCCCCGATGTTCTCGCCGAATCCTTCAGTGCAAAAAAATAGCCCAGCCACTTCACAGTGGCCGGGCTCATATTTCAAAGTCTCTGCATCGCTAGCGGTTTAGCTCAACCGCCAAGCTCTGCTACTTAAACTTAGCGATCTTCGCAATGAGGTCCGCCGTCCGAGCGCTGTAACCCCACTCGTTGTCGTACCAGCTCACAACCTTCAACAAATTCCCATCCATCACTTGCGTGAAATCCGCCGCAAAAATCGAGCTGTGCGGATCACCAATAATATCGCTCGATACGATCGGGTCTTCCGTGTAATCCAAAATCCCCTTCAGCGGCCCTTCCGCCGCCTTCTTCATCGCCGCGTTGACCTCTTCCTTGGTCACCGTTTTCGACATTACGGCCGTCAAATCGACCACGCTGCCCGTCGTAACCGGCACACGCAGCGAAATACCCGTGAGTTTACCCTTCAGCGCCGGAATTACCTCGCCAACCGCTTTTGCGGCACCCGTCGAAGTCGGAATGATATTCACCGCTGCCGCCCGAGCCCGATACGGATCCGAGTGTGGGAAGTCCTGAACGACCTGGTCGTTCGTGTACGCGTGCACCGTCGTCATGAGGCCCTTCTCGATGCCGAACGTCTCGTGCAACACCTTGGCCACGGGCGCCAGGCAATTCGTGGTGCAGCTCGCGTTGCTGATATACTTCATGTCGGCCGTGAGCTTGTCATCGTTCACGCCGAGCACGCAGGTAAGATCCGGCAAATCTTTGGCGGGAGCGCTGAGCACAACCCGTTTGGCGCCTGCCTGAACGTGCGAATCGTAACCTGCTTTACCATCCTTCGCGCGGCCCGTGAAAATGCCCGTGCTCTCGATGACCACATCGACATTCATCTCTTTCCAAGGCAGCTCGGCCGGGTTGCGAACTTCCAGGGCCCGGATCTTCTTACCATCGACAATCAAATTCTCTTTATCGTGGCTCACCGTGCCCGGAAAACGGCGGTGGGTGCTGTCGTACTTGAGTAGCGTCGCCAGCAATTTGTTGTCTGTCAGATCATTGATCGCAACAACATCAAACTCATTCTTGCGGGCGTACAAATTCCGAAACGTCAGCCGACCGATCCGACCGAACCCGTTAATGGCAACGCGAATAGCCACTTTTCACTCCTCCGACTTGATAGCCAAACTCACTTAAAATCGAATCATAGATTATAGCGGTCGTAGAATGGCCGAACAACGGGCCAGAATCTAGCGGTCTCGCTCGCGAGACGCGTTTCAGACACCGCGCGAGAGCTCACGGTTCATTCGCCGACGATTCGATCGCCACAAACTTCCTTAGCGACAACATCCACGAATCGCCCTTCATTCAATTCGCCAGTGCGAAACTCGACCGTTGCGTACCGACAAGACGTACCCGCCCAACTCTCGGATGTCGACTGTTTGGTCTCCACCAGTACACGCAAGCGCTTACCAATCAATCTGCGGTAGTAGTCGTCTCGCAGTTCACTCTCCACGTCAGCGAGCTCCCGCGACCTCGCCTGCTGCACTCGCTTCGACACCTGATGCGGCATCGTCGCCGCCGGCGTTCCGCGCCTCGCGCTGTACGGAAAGATGTGAATCTTCGAGAAACCGACCGCTCGTGAAGTGTCGATCGTCTCTTGAAACTCTGCGTCCGTCTCGGCCGGAAAACCTACAATGATATCCGTCGTAATCGCCGGCAGGTCGAGCCGATCTTTGACCAACTGGCACCGATCCACAAATCTTTTCGATCCCCATCGCCGCCGCATCCGCCGTAACACACCATCGCTGCCGCTCTGCATCGAAATGTGTAAATGCGGAGCAACCTTGTCGCCATGGTCCGCCATCACCTCAATCAACTCGCGGGTTACTTCGGTCGCTTCGATGCTCGAAAGCCGTACACGAAAATCACCCGGCAGCGCCGCGATCTGCCTAACCAAGTGCGAAAGCCGCACCCACTTCTCTTTCGGCGCGTTGCGATTCCAATCCACGCCGTAGTGCCCGAGATGAATCCCCGTGAGCACGACCTCGCGGTACCCGCGATCCACGAGCCGTCGCACTTCATCCAGAATGTGCTCCACCGGCCGGCTCGCCAGATTCGGCCGCACGTGCGGAATAATGCAGAAGCTGCACCGCAGCATGCAGCCATCCTGCACCTTCACATAGGCCCGATGGCGCCGCCCAAACCCGCTGATGCCTGTCGGAATATCGGTGACGCCGAACCGCCCCAACAAATCCGGCAGCTCGCGTTTATCAGTGACAACTTGCGACACCCCCGGCAGCGCAGCCACTTCCGCCGGCGCCCGCGTCGCATAGCACCCCATCACCACGATCTTCGCACCAGGGTTGCGACGCGCCATCCGCCGAATTGTCTGCCGGCTTTTCGCATCGCCTTCGTTGGTCACCGTGCACGTATTAACGATGCACAGTTCGGCTGCTTCATCGTCGACGGCATCCTCATAACCGATGCCCAACAATCCTTCGCGCACGAACTCCGTTTCATACTGATTGACCTTGCATCCAAGCGTGGCGGTGCGAAGCTTCATGACAGATTGGTACTCGAGTTTAGGTCGCGCTTTCGATCGTCGAATGCATCGACCCCGTACAGCTCTTGATCAGATCGTCCTTGCCGTACGCGAGAATCTGATCCCGCTTCAACTCCGCCAATTCTTGCGTCGTCGTGTACACGACCACTTTCCCCTGCGTATCGACCGTCTCCGCCATCTTATGGCACTGTTCCTGCGTATGCCCGAACAGCTCCTTGAGCATTCGCTCCACGTACTCATACGAATGGGCATCGCTGTCCCACAGCAGCACATGGTAGCGCGGGACCTCACGCTGCTTTTTTTCCTTTTTCTCCTTCGGCTCGGCCACCATTGTGGCCGCTTCTTCTTCCGGCTCGGCGACAACTGTTTCATCTGCGTCCATAACTCACCTTCTCGCGGGCCTGCAAATCAAGAGGAGACGCTTTCACTGCGGTGGTGAAAGTGCTACGAGCGCATTATATTGTACGCCCATTGGAACCAACAGGAAGCAGCCGCAAATGGACAGCGTCACCGCCTACATCGAGAGCCATCGCGACCAATTCGCGGCCGATT
This sequence comes from Lacipirellulaceae bacterium, assembly GCA_036271295.1. Lineage (GTDB taxonomy): Bacteria > Planctomycetota > Planctomycetia > Pirellulales > Lacipirellulaceae > JABDGM01. Next base: position 9,329 of record DATBAY010000578.1, read on the forward strand.
TAGCCGAGCTGCTGCGAATTCCCAGCATCAGCGCCCAAGCAGAGAAAAACGCTGAAACGCGCCGCGCAGGCGAGTGGGTTGCCGCGCAGTTCGAAAACATGGGCCTCAAGGCCGAGGTCATTCCCACCAAAGGCCACCCGCTCGTCTTTGCCGAAACGCCCGCCGTCCCCGGCAAACCCGTCGTCCTCTGCTACGGCCACTACGATGTGCAGCCGCCCGAACCGCTCGACGAGTGGATCAGCCCGCCCTTCGAGCCAACCGTTCGCGATGGCAATATCTACGCCCGCGGCGCGACCGATGACAAAGGCCAAATGCTCACGCATGTAAAAGGCGTCGAAGCCTGGATCAAGTCGGTCGGCAAACTCCCGATCCAAGTCAAGTTCCTCATCGAAGGCGAAGAGGAAGTCGGCAGCCAAAACCTCGAGCCGTACGTCGAACAAAACCGCGACAAGCTCGCCTGCAATGCTGTCGTCATCAGCGATTGCAGCCAATTCGCCCCCGGCATTCCCGCCATCACCTACGGCCTCCGCGGCATCGCCT
>DATBAY010000579.1:0-4571 GCA_036271295.1 Lacipirellulaceae bacterium
AGGGCGGATTGCGGGGAGTACGTTTTTGGAGGTTTTAAAGACGCGAACGCAAGACTAGAATTAGTAACAACTTAAAACACAATGGGGCGGTAGCTCAGTTGGGAGAGCGCTGCGTTCGCAATGCAGAGGTCGAGGGTTCAACTCCCTTCCGCTCCACTACTTCTTTTCTTTTGGCTCGAGTTAATTTCTAGATCACCTAAAGAACAGGGCTCTCGCAGGATCTTTGAGATGCCCTCGGCTTGGTAGCTGGTAGCCACATGTCTACCCGTCTCGAAGTGCACTGGGGCTTGACGATCGCGATTGAACTTTCGCAAACATCCTTTGCTGCTCCCGCTGCAAGACGATTTGACCGTGTCGAAGGTAACTTCGCTTCAGATGACGGAACTGTAAGAAGTTCTCTTGTTAGCGCGCTTGATAGCGCAGTAAACCTCGTCGACCGACCTCCACCCGACGGTATTTCCGCCAATCGCAGCAGTCTAGAAATTTGGGAAAGTGGGTTTCAATCACTTCGGCGACTTTCGGTGTTCGCCGAGATGCGAGTCTACATCGTCGGCGGCTAACAACTGTTTCGCGGCGTGAACCGCATCGTGCGAACCGGCGATTGCCAAAATATCGCCCGCTTCAAGGCGATCCTGGCCAGCGGGAATTAGCACCGTGAGATCTCTTCGGCGAATGGCCAACACGGTAGCGCCTGTCAGGCCACGGATGTTGAGGTCAGCAAGAGTCTGACCCACATTCGGATTGCCGGTCCGGATTCGCGCTGGTGATGGCGAGCCAAGTCCCGTCATGAATTCAATGCTTTCGGATATTTTGGGATAGGGTCCTTCCTGCGGAGTCGTCGACTGCAGTTGCTGCGCAAGTACATCGACAATTGCTTGTGCACCGGCGCGCGTGTGCCCTTGCATATCGGTCGCAACCTTCCAAAATGAAACCGCCAAGATGCTGATAACCATCAGCAATGCGATGGGCCCGACGAACGGCGGCAAGAACGGCTGCGTGATTGCGACGAGTGGTGCGCCGACGGCAATCACGATCGTCAACTGTAACGTGGCCACAAACAGGCGGCGCGGAGCGGCCGCAAGGTCGACTTTGTTGCTACCGACCTCCGGAAAAACTTGTCTCCCAAGTTCGAAACCCAGATAACGCGCAACGCGAATTGCACCTGCCCAGAACGGCGATGCCAACAGAATGCCGATGGCGATGACGACAAGTCGGACGTTTCTCTCGGGGAGATTCCAACGTCCGTTCGCCCAATCGGTGATTCGTTCCATTTCGATCGAGGCGGCAATAATGATGACCGTGGCCGCCACGGCGTCGATTGTCAGCCAACGAATTGCATGTCGGATCGGCGCTACCTCGGTTTCCATTTTGCGCGATCTCAATCGTTCTATCCAAGAGGTGTAAAGCGTGGCAAAAGTTTGAATCGAATGGGGGAGTTTCCGATCGATCCAGGCCGCAGTCACGGGCGCCGCACGAATCAGCCAGGGCGTGAGCAGCGTCGTCATCGCAGAGACGGCGATCGCCATCGAATAAAGTAGCGGATCGATCACGCCGGCGGCCACTCCGACGCTGGCGATGATAAATGAGAATTCGCCGATTTGCGCGACGCTCATACCGCTTCGCGCCGCATCCTGAATGCCCTGCCCTGCGAGGAACGCGCCGAGGCCGACGGACGCGATTTTCCCCAAAATGACGGCCGCCAAAAACACAAGCACCACGAACCAATTGGCGGCAACCTGGCCCGGGTCGATGAGCATGCCGACCGACACGAAGAACACGGCGGCAAAGATATCGCGGACCGGCTGGACGAGATGCTCCACCGTTTTTTCCACGCCCGACTCGGCGACGAGTGAACCCGCGATGAACGCGCCAAGCGCGACGGAGTAGCCGAACTCCGCGGCCAAAAGTGCGAAGCCGAACGCCAACCCGACGCTGGCGACGACGGTTGTCTCGGGCCGTTCCAGCTTGACAATCGCCCGCATCAATCGCGGAACGGCCAGCAAGCCTACGATCAACAGCGCGGCGAGAAATGCGGCCAGACGCCCGGCGGTGCGGCCGATATCCGCCGCGCTCAGTTCTTCGCCCGCGGAGAGAGCGGTCAGAATCGTGATGAGGAGAATACCGATCAAATCTTCGATGATGAGTATCCCGAAGACGACGTGCGTGAACCCGCCGCGGATGCCCTGCTCTTCAAAAGCCTTCACGATAATGGTCGTGCTGGAAATAGAGATAATCGCCCCGGCAAAAAAACTTTCTAACCGCGACCAACCGAATAGCTGGCCAATGACATAGCCCAGCCACACCATGAGACTGCACTGCAGGATCGCGACAAATCCGGCCGTGGCGCCAACGCTGAAAAGTTTGGAAATGCTGAACTCCAAACCAAGCGAAAACATGAGCAAAATGACGCCCAACTCGGCCAATGTGTGGACTGTGTGACTATCGGCCTCGAGCGGCACCACGACGTGCGGACCAATAATCATTCCCGCGATTAGATAGCCAAGCACAACTGGCTGCTTAAACCGCTGAAACAGGACGGTGGTCACTGCCGCCACGCAGAGCACGATCGCGAGCGTTTGTAAAAACCCATGAGCGTCGTGCATACAGTTGTCTCCGGTGCCCGATCATAGCAGACACCTTGCCGCGTTCGTAGAATTGACGCATGAGCACAACCGCGGCGAGCCCAGGCAACGAAGAATCTGCGGACGGCGGCGGACAACCAACCCGGAGCGCCTACATTCATGTTCCATTTTGTCGGCACCATTGCGGGTACTGCAATTTCACGTTGGTTGCCGGCCGCGATGATTTAATCGGCGATTACCTTCGGGCGATCGAGATTGAGCTGTCGCAATTGAAGCGGCCGCGGGAGGTCGACACGCTGTACTTTGGCGGGGGCACGCCATCGCACCTGCCAATCGCTCATTTCCGGAAATTGGCGCAGACCGTCTTGGAATGGCACCCGGTCGCCGCGGGTTATGAATGGACCGTCGAAGCAAATCCAGCGGACGTAAGTCCGGCATTCATCGAAGCACTGGCATCGCTTCGCGTCACGCGTCTGAGCCTGGGTAGTCAATCATTCCGTCCCGAAAAGCTTCGGCTTCTGGAACGCGATCATTCTGCGGCGAATATTCAACAGTCTGTGGACCTTGCGCGGACGGCCGGCATGCAGATTTCGCTCGACCTGATCTTTGCCGCGCCGGGCGAAACTCTTACCGACTGGCGTGCCGACCTAGAGGCAGCCGTTGCGCTTCGACCGGATCATATTTCGACGTACGGACTCACGTTCGAACAGGGCACGCCGTTTTGGAACCGCAAAACGCGCGGTGGTTTGACGGAAGCCGATGAAGAGCTTCAGCGTGACATGTACGCGCTGGCCATCGACATGCTCACCGCCGCAAGTTTTGAACACTACGAAATCTCGAATTTCGCTCAGCCAGCCCGGCGATCGCGACACAACCAGGTGTATTGGTCTGGCGACGGCTACTATGCAACTGGTCCGGGTGCTGCGAGGTACGTCGGCGGCGTCCGGGAAATGAACCACCGCACTACGACCACGTACCTGAAATGCGTCCTCGCCGGCGAATCCCCCGTTGCAGAGCGTGAAATGCTCACATCGGAAGCGCGGGCTCGGGAACTGCTCGTTTTCAGCTTGCGGCGCATGGAAGGAATGTCACGCAGCGCGTTCTACGAGCGCAGCGGTCACCGTGTCGAGGAACTGGTTGCGGTGCCGCTGCAGAAATTCGTCTCCCTCGGTATTTTGAGCGACGACGGCGAACAAATTCGGCTCACGCGTGAAGGGCTGTTCGTGAGCGACGCAATCTGGCCCGAATTCCTATGACCGCCAGGGACAGTGATTTGAAATCACAGCGGCGCGCGCGGAGTTTCGCGACAAAACGGCGGTTCGTCGTGCGGCGGCAAAGGCTGCTCGTTTTCCTCCGCCCACATCCGGCGTTCGACCGGCGACGCGTAATAACGCAGCCAAATATCCGGGTTCTCTTCGATATTCGCACAATCCCAATGCAGGTAGCTCGTGCGACGTTCGAGCTTCTTCTCGTGGGACGGAAGAATATCGCGGAAGATCAATCCGTAGAGTTGGTAGTCGCTTAGGTGGTCAGTGAAATCCAGCACAACACGTTTTTCGAAGAGCTTTTCAATCGTCGCTCGCAACACGAGCGACAACTGGTGCTGCCCCAGCCGATCTGGATGCGGCAGAACCAGTGGCGAGTCGAACCATTGGCTGATCGGCAGCATCGGCGCTCGTTCCCACTCGAGCATCGATTCGAGAAACTCGTTCTCGCTGCGCGTGCTCATGGCGGTCGGGTTCACGCGGTCGATCGACTCATCGAGCAGCGGCTCCAGCTCGTCGCGGAGCTGCGCGTTGCGAAGCAGGTGATCAACTTCTTCCGACTTGGGGGATTCGTGAGCGAACATGAATGCCACGGGGACGAGGGAATTGCTACGTCAGTCACTCGCCGTCTCGCCCACTCGCGATTCGACAATCGACGTGTTCCTGAATCTTGACTTTAGCAACTGCGAACAAGGACTAAAAGTGTTTCGTCGCCGGAGAAAAC
>DATBAY010000580.1:0-2364 GCA_036271295.1 Lacipirellulaceae bacterium
GCATAATCCGCGGCGCGAAATGTTCTTGCCGACGACGATTGTCGATTCATGACCGCATGGTTGGCGACCGGCGTCCAGCGGCGTGAGTCGAAACAACACGGGAATCGCCACCCGTTCGTCCTTGCGGCGTTCTGTGTCGACCGATGGATGGAGACGGGCTAATAACAGCTCAACTTGGTTCGCGAGCGAAGCGCGGCGCGACTCACCGGCGACAATGCCGCCGTCAACTAATTGATTCATGGGATCAAATCGCAGCAATGGCAACGATCGAAGCGCAAACAACGATTTATCGGCCACGCCGGTAGCGGGCGGCAAAGCGGCGAGAGGTGACAGTGGCGCCGCGGGATGGAAAAGGTGGCGAATCGGACTGCAAAGCGATCGAAGGAGCTGCCCGAGTCGCTATTGAAACGTAGCTCACAAACGGAAGCGGGGCAAATCCCGCTAGCCGCGAAGCATGGTGACGAGCGCGAGGCCAGCTGCCGCGATTGTAGCGACAACGACAACGGCCCGAAAAACGCCCGCAGAAAGCTCGCTCGCCAATTGCGGGCTGATCGCCGTTCCCGCAGGAGGACAGACTCGTTGCACTTCAGGGGCGACGGCGGTGCGAGTCATACCGCTGCGAAGGTCGACAACTGCCATGGAAGCCGGACGCGCATCACCCCAGTAACCGGGCAGATCGCGACCTTCCGAGGGAGGAACTGCTTCCTGGAAAACTTCGAGCGCAGGTCGCAGGGCTTCGGCGAGCCGCCAGCAGTCGGCGCAGGTCTCCAAGTGGGTCTCGACCTGCTCGTCCCAAGATTCGCCGGTCGGAAAGGGACCGCGCGTCAGAATCATAAATACTTGATCGCAATCCATCGCTGTGGCCTCCAGCCGAGATCGCGCTTTGGCGCGCTTGAGTGGAGCTATCCTGACGTAGCACTCAAGTACTTTGTTTATACTAATGCGGCCACGATTCCCGCCAGCCCAGCCTGGAAAAAAGACTAGGAGAAAGGCAGACACGGAGAAGAAGGAGAATACCAGCGGGGAAAAATCTCCTTGTGAGCAGATCTCTGAGTCTCCTTGTCTGCTCTGCTATCCCCTCGTCGGCGGCGGGGCAGGGGGTTAAAATTGAACCTCTACATTTTTGCTCGTCGGCTCCACTGGAAGGACTTCGCACCATCGCCCAAACATCCACTACGCTCGAAGTTCGCCAAGAGCGAAGTAAGCAACTAGCGTTGGCCGCCGCCCGCACGGCCGAAGACAATCGCGGGGAAGACATCGTGCTGCTCGATATGCGGCGCATGACCACCGAATTCGACTACTTCGTGCTCGTGACCGGCAATAGCCGCCGCCAGTTGCACGCTATCAGCGAAGAAATCGATCGCGTGTTGGAGAAGGACCTCGGCGACCACCGGATGGGCATCGAAGGCTACAACGAGAGCCGTTGGATTCTGCTCGATTACGGCACCGTGGTCGTACATTTGTTCGACGCCGAGACGCGATCGTACTACGCACTCGAGGATTTGTGGGGACAGGCAGCGCGCGTGCCGCTGCCGTGGCAGCCGAGTTGACGCAGCGCAATGGGTGCGGTCGGTAAATCCGCCTGCGTCGCTACGCCATTTTTGCACGGTTATGTTGTCGCCCGATAGCGTCACGACCACAGCAATTCCAACCGTTTCCGTTCGATGAATATCCTCGCTAAACTTCGCGACCAATTTGCTCGCGCACTCGCGACGCTGGATATCGAAGCTGGCGAGCTGCCGGCGTTGACGGCATTAGTGTTGCCGACGCAGGGCGTGAAGTTTGGCGACTACCAGGCCAATTGTGCGATGCCGCTCGGCAAACGGCTCGGCAAACCGCCGCGCGATGTTGCCGCTCAAATAGTCGCGGCGCTCGACGTCGCCGATTTCTGCGAAGCGCCAGAAATTGCTGGGCCAGGGTTCATTAACCTGCGGCTCAAGGACGATTGGCTAGCGGCACAGTTAACTTCGATCCTGCCGGACGCCGAACGGCTCGGTGTGGCCCTCGCGAGTCCAGCGCGGACAATTGTCGTCGACTATTCATCGCCGAACGTCGCCAAGCCGATGCACGTGGGGCATATCCGCTCGACGGTCATTGGCGATGCGCTCCATCGCATATTGAAGTTTTTGGGGCATCGCGCCATCAGCGACAACCATCTCGGCGACTGGGGCACGCAGTTCGGGATGATCATTTACGGGTACAAGCATTTTGTCGATCGCGATGCGACGAAGCAGAACGCCGTCGCAGAGCTAACGCGACTTTATAAGCTGGTAAATTTGCTCGTCGAATATCACGCAACGAAGGACGAAAAGATTCCGGCGCTCGAAAAGCGAATTGCCGAGGCAACCAAGCAAACGCCCGATT
>DATBAY010000581.1:0-7251 GCA_036271295.1 Lacipirellulaceae bacterium
CTTGCTGTAGACCTCGTCCAAACTAACGTCAGCAGCTGAACCGGGCGCGAAGCCGCAGTCGGGGTTCAGCGTGATTCGTTCCGGGGCGACATGCTTGAGCGCTTGCTCCACGCGGCCGACGATCGTTTCGGCCAGGTCGATCTGGCCGGGCTGGCAACTCACGCAGCCGAGGCCGATTTCGATGTTTTCCGGCAGTTGCTTGAAGACCGACATATCGCCCGCGCCCGGCGATGTGAATTCCATCGTAATGTGGTCGACTTTCAATCGGCCGAGTTGCTTGAGAATCGGATCGTAGCCGCCGCGATGGTCGGCTTCGCCACGTGCACGTGCGCCGGCGCGGCGGCACAGATGCACCGCGAGCTGCACGCCCTTAATACCACTGACCACTTCGTTATCCATGTCGACCGCGAAGTCCGATGCCCGCTCGGGATCGTCGTATTGCTTGCGTACCTGCGGGTCGACGAATAAACACAGGTGCGGATCATCGACCTGCACGATCGACACCCCTTCATCGCGCAGCAGCTCGACTTCGTGGTGCAGAATCGGCACGCAATCGCGCACAAAGTCTTCTCGCTTTGGGTAGGCCTTCGCGGATTTGACCGGGTCCCACATGCGCTCGCCAAGCAGTGCGGGCGCCGGCACCGTCGCCTTAATGCGCCGCTTCGTGAGCGTCTTTATGAACGCCACTTCCTGCGCAATGAAGCCTGGCGTTTTGGGCGAGAGCTTGTCGACAACCACGGTCCACGGACGCCCATCGGCCGGGTTGCGACTCAATTCGAAGCCGTGCGCGAGCTCGGCAATGACGCCGATGTAACTCTTCCGCCACCATTCGCCGTCGGAAATATAATCCAGCCCGGCCGCCTCTTGCATGGCGACAGCGGCGCGTATCGCGTCGCCCATCAGGCGGCGATACTCGTCGCCGCGAATCGGGCAATCGTCGGCGATTAAATCCTTAACGAATTGCGGCCGCGGCAAGGAACCGATGATGGAGGTCGGAAATAAAATATCATTCATGCGTAATCTCACCTTGCAGCTCAAGCTTCATCACTCTGTGATTAGAGTTTTAAGTGTTTCGAAACCCAATGCTGCCGCGCGTAGTCGAAATCTTGCTGGGTATCGACTTCGATGTATCCACCGTTGGTGTCTACGTGCGCGAACTGCTCACCCTGCTCGATCATGTCCTGGAAAAGCAGGATCTTGTACGCTTTTTCGAACGAGACCGCATCGCGCCACGGGGCACCGTTAAATTGTTGGCGGCGTTTGAGGTAGTGGTCTCGCAACCTCTTTGCTCCCGCCGCGGAAAACTTCGCGACGCCGATGTACTCGCCGTACGCTTGCGCTTCGAGAATCCTGCGGTCGACGCGCGTCACCCTGCCGTTCGAAACTGTTACTTTCTCAGCATCGTCGGGCGGATGTTCCGTCCGATGCTCAAAGCGCGCAAGCCAGGCGGTATCGACCCCTAACGCCATGTCGTCCGGCAAGTTTGCCAGCCTGCCGGCAATGTCTGCGGTGAATAGGACATCGCTGTAACAGCAGACGAACGGTTCATCCATCAGGTCGGCCGCGCAGAACAGCGACGCCAGAATATTGTTCTGTTCCCATTCAGGGTTGTGGCGGAACTCGAACTGCGGATATGCGGCCCGTACCACATCAATGTGATATCCGCCGATAAAGCACACCCGTTCGATGCCGTTCGCGCGAAACGCTTCCACGGCCCAATCGATGAGACGCTTGCCACCGACTTCGGCAAAACATTTGGGCGCGTCGGCGGTTGTGGGCATCAGCCGTCGGCCACGACCGGCGGCAATCACAATCAATCGCATGCTCGAACCGCTCAAAGATCCAACTTAGTTGCGTGCAAGATGGCGTCCAGCTTATCCGAAAACTTGGATGAGTGCACGGTGGCGATTTTGCTCCGCGAGAGGCCGTTCATCGAGCGGCGCGGGGCGACTTCATTGCTACGGAATTATTTTTAGCAGCATGCCTTGGCCAGGCGCTAAGTAACATTGCTCGCCCACGAATGGCGATGCGCCGCCTGTGTACGAAGAGATGAGGTCGATCCTGCCAGCCGCCTTGCGAAGCTTCGGAGCGCAGTAAACCGAGTTTGTAAAACTCTTGTTCACGAGCATGAAATAGCGACTGCCATCTTCGTGCGTGAAATCCCCCACCAGAAACGGTCCGGCGATCGACTTGACGAGTGACTTGTCGTCCGGCCCCGCGCAGCCAGGCGGCATGTCGCCGAAATGGTAGACGCGATCGGATTTCAGCTTCAGCAACGTCGACGCCAACTTGCCGATTTGCAAATTCACTTGCTGCATGACATGCCACATCGGGTTCTCGTGGCCGAACTGGTCGATCGGGCCGCCGCGGAAGTTACCTTCTGCCGGCGTGAGGTATTTGAAATAGGCGATTCCGCGGGCGCCGTATGCCAGCGACGTGTAAACCTGAAACCGCATGTCGGCCTCGCTCGGCTCGCGATAGCTTAAGCAGCCGAGCGACAGTACGATTTGCCAGAACGGCAGATCATGCTTCAGCGCGGCCCGCCGCATGGACTCGAGATTTGCAAAGTATTCCGGCCGAAACGCGCCGCCTTCGAGGATGGCGTAATGGTCGTAACTTAGCAGCGGCGGATGGCAGGTTGCGATGAACTTTTCGAGGTACTCGTCATACGTCGGGGTCCCCAATTGCTCGGCGTTGGCGTAGTCCGGCAACAGATTGATATACGGCCACGCCCCCGGCTGCTGTTCTTTCACCACGGCAGCAACCGTGGCCAAACCGGGGAACAAGCCAGCCGAGGGCTCATCGGTAAGATAGTATCCAAAAACCCCGGATCGCCCGCCGACCTCTTTGATCAGTTGTGTAACGCGCGTCCGCGCCACCTTGGGATCGACATTCGACCAATCGTAATCGCGTGTGTCGGCTTCATTGATGATCGCCTGCATCCCGGCGGCCCGGCAGGCGTCCAACCCGCTGAGCGGCACAAAGCCGGCGACCGTGAAACCGCAGTCGTGTAGTTTCTGAAGAACGGCCGGGTCGTTCGGCAGGTTATCCCACGCCATAATTGGGAAAAACGCCGCAGGTTCCGCGGCGACCGCCTGGGAAACCAGCGCCGACAGAATGAAAACAACGACGGTCCGGAGCAGCGGCATATTTCACCCTTCTGAGAACTGATGGCCGACCGAAGAGCCGAGTATAATCGCGCAAACTAGGAACCCCAGGCAAGAAGTGGCGATTTTTTCCGGCCTAATTCACCAGTTTCAATTGATTTACGTTTTGCGGCAAGTTTTCGCGCAAAAAAAGCTTGGCTTCCGCCGTGTTCTTAAGAGTTTGATCTTATCTCCATACGTCGGCGGACTTTTCGACGGTTAACTCGGCACAAGGGTGGGTGCGGATGACGGTTGGCGCACGGACTTTCGAGCCTGCGGACCCCGATCGGGAGGAATTCGCACGGCAGTTCTCGCGGAACGCGCGGCGCGTGTACGGCTTCATCATGACGCTCGTGTTCAATTACCACGACGCGGAAGAAGTCTTCCAAAACACCAGCGTCATCCTGTGGAACAAGTTCGGCGATTTCCAGCCCGGCAGCGACTTCTTCGCCTGGGCCAGCCGCGTCGCATATTACGAAGTGCTAAGCCTGATGAAGTCACGTCGCCGGTCGCGCACTTTCAGCGATGAGGCCCTCGAGGTGCTCGCCAACGAGGCCGTCGCCATTTCCGATCGCTCCGCCGAACGATACGAAGCGCTCGAAGAATGCCTGGGACACCTGCCGGCAGCCGATCGAATACTCCTTCAGGAGCGCTATTACTATCAACGGCCGCCCAAGCAAATCGCGGCTTCCCAGTCGCGCTCGATTCATTCGGTTTATCGGTCGCTCAGTCGAATTCACAATCTGCTGCTCAATTGCGTGCAGCGCAACATGGCGGCAGGAGAATCGTCATGAAGCAGCGGTCTGCCCTTGAACGCGAAGTCAGCGAGCTGGTCATCGCCGCGAACAGCGGCGAAGCGACGGACAAGCAATTCACGCGTTTGGACGAGCTGATTCGCACTGAGCCGACGGCGGCAATCTATGCCGCCAAGCTGTTCGATCAGCTCGCCGCTCTGGCCTGGCAAGGTTCGATGCGAAGTGAAACGCAAGAACAACCGGCGTGTCTTCGCATTGCCGCCGCGATCGTCGACGAACCGGAGATTCACTTGGCGATGCCGCAAGAACCAGTATTGCCCCCAGGTCGCCGTTGGATGTGGCCCACGATCGCCGTGGGAATCGGATTTTTGCTCGGCGGGCTGACGGCGGCCAGTTTCTATCGCGCCAAATCTGCAGATATCGCGACCTCGCATTCCTTCGCGATGGCCAGCATTCATATTCCAACCGAGCAACTCTACGAGGCGCGACTGACCCGCAGCACTGCGTGCCTGTGGGAGGGGAGCTCAGTCGCGTCCCACGATATTGGGCGTGACTTTTCGAGCGGCGAATCGATGCACCTGCTTGAAGGTCTCGCTGAGTTCAAGTTGAATTGGGCCCACGAAGGCCATGCCACGCTTTCGCTCGAAGGCCCCGCGGCAATGATGCTCACGTCCGAAGGCATGCCGACGTTGCGCTTCGGACGGTTGAGCGCCACGATCAGCACATCGCAACGGCCGTTCGTGCTCGAAACCTCGATCGGACGCTTGTCGCTCGCCGATTGCGGGGCGATTGGCGTTTCGGCATTCGGCAACGAGGGGGAAATCCACGTGTTTAGCGGCGTCGCCACGTACGACGCGGCGTGGCGTTCGCCCGATCAAACGTCGCCGCTCACGATCGAAGCCGGCCAATCCATCCGCATTCAAACCGGCGAAAACGGAGAAACGCAAATCACCTGGCACAAGGCGGATGCCGAGTACTTCGCCGCACAGGTTTCGATGACCTCCGATACGCTCGCCATTTCGCCCGCGTATGTGGCCGCCATCAAGAAGGCAGCGCCGATTGGCTACTGGCGGTTCGATCGCGACACTTGGCCCAACGTACCCAACGTGATGGGGCCAAAGCTCGCTTGCCATGTGGATGGCTCGTTGGCGCGGACGAACTATCAGAACAACGAAGCCGTGGAGTTTGGCACTACCGACCAGGGCGGCGAAATCACATCGAGCGATGTGATCGACGATTCGATTCGCGGCAGCTATTCGGTCGAGTTTTGGATGAAGCCCAGCCACTACCACTTGGGCGCGGTCGTGTCACTCGTCGGCGATCCCCTGTCGCCCGGCGGCCTCGTCCCGCACGGCATGCTGGTCGAGCTCGGCGGCACGGGCCGCATTCCGACGGCGACACAGCATCCGGGCTGTATTCGCTTTTTGCATCGCAACCCGCCCGGCAGAAACATCAGCCTCGGTACTTCGTGCTATTCGGAAACGTCCTACACGCTTCGCAAGTGGCAGCACGTAGTAGCCACAAAGGACGGCGCGAAAATGCGACTCTACACCAACGGCGAACTAGTGGGCGAGGGCGAAGACGCGAGCGAGTTGCCCTCCGGCTTGCGATTGCTTGTCGGCAAGCTCTACCCGGCCAGCGGCGAGCGGCCGTTCGTCGGCCAGTTCGATGAACTGGCCCTGTACAACCGCGCGCTACAGCCCGAGGAAATTAGCGCGCACTATCGTCTCGTTCGCCCCCAGACGGCGAGCAAACCATCGATTTAATGGGAGTATTGCGATGTCCGCCAAATGCCCGCTCGATAGCAAGGATGCTGGACCGCGCACGGGGCACCGGGCTCGCCGTGCTTACCGCAATGGTTTCACATTGGTCGAGCTGCTGGTGGTGATCGCGATCATCGGCATCTTAGTGGCGTTGTTGCTGCCGGCCGTTCAGGCGGCGCGCGAAGCAGCGCGGCGTGCGAAGTGTGCGAACAACATCCGGCAGCTGGGTATCGCTTTCCAGAACTACCACGACACGCACAAGTTTTATCCCCAGTACCATGATGCGATTCCGCCGGCTCCTTACTCAGATGGCGATTACGCCATGCACACCGGGTACAAGTGGCCCGGCCTGACATGGGCAGTCACGATTATGCCCTTCATGGAAGAGCAGGCCTTGTACGACCAGTTTTACGTGAATCGAACGTACGGCATCACGAATCTGGCCAATCAGCAATTGCTTAAAAAGGCATTGATCGCGACTTTGGTCTGTCCATCCAACGAAACGGCGGCGAACCCCATATTCACAGATCGCGGTGATGGCGTGGGAGCTAATCCGACGATCGGGATGGGATTGTACTACGCGGTTTCGATGGGACCGACCGCGCCCGATACGTGCACCTTCTGCCCAATTGCTGCCGACAACACGCCGCCGCCACAGGGCCAGCCTCAAAATCGCGATTATTGCTGCCAGGGCGCCGGTTACGGAACGTTGTGGCAAGACAACGCCACCGGCATGCTCGGCCGCAGCAACGGCAAGCGCACCTTCAAACAAATCACGGATGGCTTGAGCAAAACATTCCTGGCCGGCGAAACCCGGCCGGAGCAATGTTGGTATCAAGCCATGTTTGCCCCGAACTTTTCGTTGGCAGGCACTCATATTCCGCTCAATACGCTCCAGACGTGCATCGGGGTGGGTGGATGTCACAACACAGGGTGCGGCTTCAAGAGCACCCATCCGGGCGGAGCCTACTTTGTGATGGCCGACGCGAGCGTACAGTTCATTCAAGAAACGATCGACTACCAATTGTATAACGCTCTTGGCACCCGAGCTGGCGAAGAGAGCTTAGAGCTCGCGCAGTGACATCGCGGCAACGTTAAGACTTATGAAAGTGGATTCGCGCTACCCATTCGGCGTACTTCTAGTCAGTTTGGTGGTTGCCGCTGGCTGCGGAGAAGGACCAATCAAAACCGTGCCTGTTTACGGACTTGTCACATTCGCAGACCGTGAGGCGCCGCCTACGTGCGATCTCGTGTTTCAGCCATTGAAAGTCGATGGGCCGAAGCGTCCGAGCTTTGCCAACCGGCAGGCCGATGGCCATTACCAGGTTAAAGCGTTCCAAAACTCCCGGGGTCTCATCCCTGGCACATATCACGTGCAGTTGGTCTTTCACGACTTGAAGCCCGGCGCGGACCCCAAAAAAGATTCCGGTTGGAACATCACCAACTACGACGGGGGCGAGATCAACGTCGACCCCAGCTCCGGAGGCGTGGAATACAACATCGAAGTTCGAAAAAAGAGTTAGAAGTTGTGTCAAAACCGAAACCAAGAAACCGGGCGCTGGCGCGTCTCGGCTGATTTGATCAGCT